>JAQGGX010000029.1 GCA_028289075.1 Candidatus Saccharimonadota bacterium
TTCCGGCACGTACCCGATGAACATAAACGCCTGGGTCACGCCGTATTTATCCGCGAGGTACATACGGAATTTATGCCAGTCCATTTTCCAACCGAGCTTCTGGACACTCACGTTCAAGTTTTGACTATCGATGAATGCGTAAACTTCTGGAGCTTTCTTCGGCTGTTTTATCATAGACCAATGATATCACCTCTATGAGGATTCTTCGGTGGGCTTGAGCGCTTTCTTGCGCAAGATCTCGTAGCGCTCCCCTGTTAATCCAGACTCCACATAATCATCATTCAAAAGGTTTACGAACTTATTCAGGTCGCCTTCACTCATAATAATGATTGATCCGTCCGTGTCGGTCATGAGCTCAATACCCATTTCCTCGGCATGACTGAGGATGTCATCTTGCTTCAATTTGCTTGGCTCGATCTTTTGCAGTTTGTTAATGGTACTCTTCTTACCCTTCACCATGGTTTGGAGATCCATGCCGTCGGCAAAGCTTAAGGAAAAGTTTGTTTCGATTTCGGCAATCTTCTTTTCGGCTATGCTATTTTTCTTGGCATTGTAGCCAAAGAGCTGTTCGAGTTTCGCTTGGTTAAAGACATACATGTCGTCGTCGATGATCAGCAGCTGGTTGTCTGCTGGAATACGGAGTGCCGCACCCGCGTCAAACTCGGTAAAGTTAGCTCCTCTAAACATCCACGTACCTTCAGCCTGCTTCATGATCTGTGCCTGCGGCAAAAGCTTCATGATATAGAATGGCCGTTCCATACTTGCGTGAGAACAACGCACCAGCAGCCCCCGAACACGCTTGAAGTCGTATTCTTCTTCGGTAAATAATTCAATTTCGTTTTCCTGGTGCGTGAGCCAGCGCAGGAGTTCTTTTGCCTGCTCAACCTGTGCTACTTGCAAACGCTGCAGGACATTTTCTTCACTCTCTGCTTCTTCAAATCCACGAACGACAAGTCCCTCGCCCGCGCCAGTCAAAACGTACTCAAGCAGCCCGTCAATAAACAATGGCTGTAGCTGTTTGTCCAATTCTTTGTTCACACGGGTTCGGTAGACAACGTTATTTTTATTGAACAAGAACACCTCTATCTTGAGCTGCTCCTTCACTTGGAACAAATTATTTGCCCACAAAAACACGTCGCTCTGCTCGTACACTGCGCCCATTTCACGGTTCTGTTCCTGTATGGTCACTATCTCGTTAATGTCTTCAGTGTGCTCGAGTTCGGGCACTAACTTGGCTGCTTCGTCCATGGATCTAATACACTCCAACTAGAGCTACATGACTACACATGTAGCTTCATTATTTTTTAAACGCTAGCATCATTCTAGACGATTAATGCTCAAAAAACTGCTGTAAAAAATTAATAACTAAAGCCCTACAGTTCGTGGTTCGTGTATTCGCACAAGCTCCTCAAAAAGCTGGCTTGCGTCGTATTCCGTTCCTTGGGTCCATTCGACAAGCTCTCCTGAAGGCACTTCTCCCCTAACGAAAGCTTCACTGACTATGTCACTCGTACGTTGCATGTACATATCCCAGGTGCCTTACGATTATTTACACACCAATGTTAACGGGCTTGCCATTTTCGAGTGGAATGAATGTAATGCCTTCTTTTTCGAGTGCTTTGCCGACCAGATCATACATGTATTCACGTATCTCTTTGTGCCAGAGCGCATCATGTACCGGCAGTACGTATTGTGGCTTGAGCTTCAGCGCGAGACTAACGCAGTCAACAGTCGCGCCCCAAGGCGCAGTTAACGGCAGTGCCAAAATCGCTTTTGTTTCCTCAAAGTGAATACAATCACCGCTCACCGTTAATGTATCTAAGTAATGAATGCCCACATTATCAGGTGTAGGTGCCAGCGGTTCAGTTGGTTCGTGAGGCGCTTCAAATAGCTCTACTCCCTCGGCGATACCCTGACTCACCGACACACCCTGATCGCTCAAAGCTTGCAGCGCGGATGATTCCCCGCTTATCCGTGCATTTGGGAACTTGGCTTGCATTGCTTTTATAGTATTCACTTCCATATGGTCTCCATGACCATGCGTGATAATAATGTCATCCAGATACTGCAATGAATCAACATCAACTTCGCTCCACACCCCTGGATCAAATAATGCTGTCCGTTCTGGCATTTCAACTAATAAACAGGAATGTCCTAATTTTGTAATTTTCATAGCCCCTCCTTTGCTAGTTGTTTATAGCAGGTACCTGCCAGACTTTGCTGCGAGAAAAGTTGCTAACGCTTCAGTTCCCGAAATGATCGCTGCAACACTCTCATCATGTCATTGTAGCGACGGTCTGGCATGTTTACTCTTGTAGACATAGTTACACTCGATCTTATTTCAGTTCCTTTTATCTTCATGTTTTTGGTGTAATTCCCTCGTGTTTCTTCATTTTACGATACTCGTGTCCGGTCATGTAGGTGCTCGTATCTTTGACCCGGTCGACAAATAAAATGCCGTTCAGATGATCCACTTCGTGCTGAATGACATGCGCCATGAGTCCTTCAAAATCGCGTTCGTGCTCTTTCGCGTCCTCGTCCTGATAACGCAAACGTACTTTTTTGTAGCGGAGTGCCATTGCGTATAAATCCGTGCCGCTGATGCATGCTTCCCACATGCCGGTTCGGTGCCCATACGTCTTTATAACCACAGGGTTTATCATGATAAGTTCCTGACGCTTCAGATTCGGTCGAGAGGGCGTGGGCTTGATACCAATCACAGCCACTGCAACTGACTCGCCAACTTGAGTAGCTGCCAGACCTATTCCTGCACTTTTCTGCTCCAGCGTGTGACACATGTTTCGTATGAGTTGTTGGATTTCTTCAGAAAGTATTTCTTCTTGGGTGAGTATTCTCGTTTGCGAACGAAGAATTGGGTTTCCAAATTGTGTTCTTCGCAGGACTTTCATAATTTTAGGCATTCGGTTCCCAGATAGTACGGCCGGTCTCTTTGAAATGAACTTCATCTAGTAACACGATACTTTTCGGCGTCAGACGATACATCCGGTGCTGTGCACTACCAGCCTTGTAGTTATCCACAAAATCCTGACCCTGACCATGCTGCGCAATATATAACTCCATAATGTTCTCTATCACGGTAATATCCTCGACAATTTCGGCTCTTCCTTCAATTTGCATACCAATAACTGGCTGATCCGTTTTAACCACGATTGCTACTGCGATATTGGGATTCTTGATTATCTCCTGGCTGTGGCGTCGAGATGGCCAACTCAGCCAATATATATTCTGATTTTCATCTGCAACATAGTACACCGTACAGATCCATGGTCGTGCGTCATGAACAGTGGCGATCTGCATCGCCTTTCGTTCGGATAAATAATGACGAACCAGTTTTCCAACGTCCATCATTCCATCATAGCACTGCGCTGATCTTATGCTAGTAGTTCGTGTGGTAACCGCGTAAATGCTTCCTGCGTCTTTGCTACGAGGTCTGGATTGCCCATCAAAACCGTAGCGCTGACAAACGGCGCTTCACCACCTGTGAGAGTCTTTACGACTCCGCCAGCTTCTCGCACTAGCAGGAATGCTGCGGCATTGTCCCACGGCTTCAACCCATTGTGATGATAGATATCAAACCGACCGCATGCCACATACGCCATGATCAGCACTCCACTGCCCGGGCAACTTGTCCATGGCATCGTACCTGTCTGCTCGTAAATTCCTAAGTGGCGGCGAAGGTTTCGGCTCATTGCCTCGTCGTCATAGCTATTGCTGGTTGTGACGCTCGCACCTTCCATCGTCGCTTGGTCACTGACATGGATGGACTTGCCGTTTCGGTAGGCTCCCTTGCCCTTTTCAACTTCAAATAATTCGTCTTTGTATGGATCGTAGATGACACCCATCATTGCCTCACCAAGCTCAACGTACCCAATTGAAATCGCCGATTCACGCATGTCGCGTTTGAAGTTATAAGTACCGTCAATCGGGTCGAGTACGAAACCCGTGAATTCCGGAGCGTACATGCGAGCACGCTCTTCTTCGGTATCCTCTTCGGACAGAATGACTGCGTCTGGATAACGTTCGCGTAAGTAATCACGGATAATGTCCTGCGATTTGATGTCAGCGACTGTTACGAAATCCTTGGCGTTAGTTTTCTCTGTGTGGTCTATCTCGACAGAGCCGCGCATGAATGCACCGGCCGCACAGGCTGCTTCCTTCATTACTTCAATTTGAATGCTCATAGGTTCTACTATAACACCCTCTGAAGCACTAGGACTTCTTCAACAGTTGCTCTTGGCGGGCTTTATTGGCCCAATGGTCAGCCAGCTCATTGCCAGGGTCATTGTTGTGGCCGCGCACCCATACTAATGTTGCACTAGATTTGCGGTACAGCGGACAGACTACTTTGACGATATCAAGATTTTTAATCTCCCCGCCCTTTTTGATCCAGTTATTTTTCTCCCATGCGAGCGACCATTTGGTAATCACGTTGATCCAGAATTCACTGTCAGTATAAATTTCGCATGGCGCGCCCTTCGCGTCCTCCAATGCAGCAATAATTGCCATGCCTTCCATGCGGATATTAGTGCTATTGAATTCCCCGCCAAGTATGTGCGGTTTCATGTCTTTGATAACTGCAAAGCCGCCCGTTCCCGGGTTTGGTTCACAACTTCCGTCGGTATAGTAAATGCTCACTAGTGTTTATTTCCCTTTATTAGCTGCACCCATAATAACACCTTACGAATGTTCATCAGGAATTATTTAAACAATCCTATTTTACGGCTTTAGTAATAAATCATATGTTATCTGTCGGCTATGAATTACTAAACTGGAGAACCTACGGTCTCAGGTTTCGCCGGACAAATAACTGTTATTTCAGGTGTGGGCGCTTGAGGAACAGTATTCAGGCCATATACATAGCATTCATTATTTATATGTGCCGGCACCTCGTTGACTGGCACAACAAGACCTTTCTGAACTTGTTCTGGAGTGACCAATCTATTACAGCTCGCACTACCTACGCGCCCCTGCTCTACCAGCAAAGGGTCAACTCCGAGAACTCGTGCCATGATCTCTTTATCCTGCACGTTGAGTGGCTCATCTTTGACATAGCCCCAATGCTCCGGAGCATGGGCAATACAGGCCAACTGTCCTGTTGCGTGAGCAGTAACCGATGGTCTTGGAGAGGACGTCTCGCCATGATCCGGTGACTTGCCTCTGCTGCATGCTGATGCAGTAAGTGCCAGTACACCAACAAGTCCGCAGCGAACAAGCTTTCGTGACAACAGAGATTCTTTCATGATATCCATGTACCAAAATGTACTCCCCGGAATTGGCGAAAAATACGAAATATCTATCAGTCTGTGGCTTATCATTCACCTTTATGTAGAGTATGTTTGAGTGCACATCGTGCGAAGGCTGTGTGGTACTATATTGTTAAATGAACAGACGAATAGCTGTGCGGGCAATTGTGCAACATGAAGGAAAATTATTATGCGTACGGCACAAACCCTATTCAGCAGTCTTTGCCGCTACGGCCAAAGATTCTGTATGGGCTACACCGGGTGGCGGCCTTGATTCAGGCGAAGCGCTTATTGCAGGCGTTGAGCGGGAGATGATAGAAGAAACTGGTATCAAACCAGTTGTAGGACAGCTCTTGTACATCAAACAATTCGTTACCGGTGACACCGAGCACCTTGAATTCTTCTTTCATGTAACCAATGCCGAGGACTATCTAAAAATAGACCTTGCCACAACCACGCATGGCGCAAGCGAGATAGCAGAAATCGCTTTCGTTGACCCCAAGGCTACCAACATTTTGCCAAAGTTTCTGGCAACAGAACCGGTAATAGAAAAGGTACTGAGCCCTTCCCCTCCCACTATCTTTACGTATTTATAAGTTCAAATGCGTTCCAGGATATACGTGAACGCATTGGGCTTCAACTGAAAATCACGTTGCACAGCGACTGGCTGACGGCTCTCGATGATACGCAGTGAATCAGATAAATGACTATGTATCCTACTGGGCAACTCTACAGCAGAAACCGGTTCCATGAATGTAGCGACTATGAAGCCCCCGACCTTGACCGACCTAGCAAGCGCCAGCAGAAATTCGCCGTTCTTTAGCAGTGACGGTTGCATGTTAAAAACAAAGGCCGAATCAGCCGGCTCGCAAGCTTCATCTTCAACCCAAGATTCTAATGTACCAGCAAAGGTATCTGCGCGAGTGACAAGCCCTTGGTCAATTCCATGCTGTAGCTGCTCCGCATCAGGATCTACCACTAATACTCTTTGCACTCCGAGCGCTTTGATGAGCGGCACATACCCCGCATTGCGGCCACCCACATCAAGTGCAAACGGACCAAGATTATCCAATCCATTTACTGAGTCCAAGTCATAGCGTAGTTGATCGTACAGCTCCGTAGCTTCCGTGTCACCATCGAAGTGCATATTGCTCATACTTGTTTTTATATCACTCCTTCTAAACAGTAGCAACAATCGCGGATCTAAGGACGGCCGCCGTTGACGCTCAATGTGTTGCCAGCAGCAGTACTACAATAATCACTGATTGCGCCACTCTTCTGATCCCGTGCCGGTAGCTTCTTAACCCGCGCGCTATCCGTGGATGGCAACATTTCGAGCCAGCACCGGCCGTAGAAGTCTTGTGCCCTGTACTGCGTATGCAATGCCGCCCAGGTAGCGTTCTTTGAAATGTCGTTTGGAGTACGAAGGTCGTACACGCCAAAATCTACAGCAATATTATTTGTCTTTGGATGGCCCACTGCCGTTGCTATGATTTCACCGGCTTTCACTGGCACTGGAGTCGACAGCGGCAATCCGCCAGTGTCATCTATTTTTGGTGCAGGAAGTTTGTCAGCGACTGCCTGTAACTTTGGCGGCAGTGCGTACACATGATCAAACCGATATGACACCCCGCAGGAATTCGTAAACGTCATCAAATATTGGATTTCCCCCTTTTCGATATAGCGCACGAGACCCGTCATATCCGCGTCCATTGGCGCGCGTACCATGACGTCGGTTGCTTTGAGGTTATCGAACGCAAGCCCACCATGAGCTTTGTAGTTATTACCCCGATACTGGCCGGGATATAGAACACTTGTTGCAAGACCAGGGTCCACAGGACTCTGTTTCAGCAGCGGTGTCGAACACGCAGGCGCCGTGCCGCCTTTGGCTACCCACACACTCTGCTCTTCATCAAATTCCCAGGTTATCTTGGTATTTGCGGCTACTGGTGGCTGCTGGACCGTTTTGGTGATCGGTTGCTTGGCCTTAGTCTCGGCAGTATTCTGTGCGACTCGCGCACCACCGTACATGAGCCCACCGACAACCAGCATGATAATAAAGAGATCTAGGAAACCCATGCTACCGTGTTGATTGAGTATACGCATAATGCTTTTGCTTATACACCAATCATAGCACCAAAGCAGCTTTAGCTAAACAATGGGCTATCCTTGAGATAGTCGACTATAACCAACGTGGTAAGCGGCAGCCGGAACTACTGATTCCGGTACCAGCAAGCCAAAGTACTGGTGAAGCTTGGTTTCGACCACTCCTACAAGCAATGGATCGGCGTCTCTCTGAAATTGTCGATATACACAGTGTACGAGCACCTGTCTGCCTATGATCTTTGGCCGGTAACCTGACTCGTAGTCCACATACACAAGCGGATCAAACCCCGTTACCTGCATAAAAGCTTCTTGAGCTGGCTCAATCTCGATTACAAATCCGTCGTTCGTTACGGCAAATTCAAACAAGCGTTCGCTTAATTCTGCTAAGTCTCTCTCCGGGTATTTCATTGCAGTTATTATCCTGCTATCACCCTGTTCTTGCAAAAATAATAAATTTAGTTTCCACCGAGATATTTCAATGGAAGCTATGTGGAGACATTTTTTATACTAAACCATTTAATAGCTGTTTTAACTATAACATTGGATAAATATTTTATTCAATTTTGCTACCGTGCTAAAACTCTAACACCTCAGCTGGCTGACCTTTGACTGCATACTTATGCCGAATGACTATAATACTTACGAATAAGATACTATTCAGCACAATGTATATTGGGTATGCGATAGCGGTAATTCTAGTATTTCCTGCAACTAGTAATGCACACAGACTGCCTGCACCAGAGAGCGCAAACAAACTCCATGTTTCTTCGTGCGGTTTTTGCCATGCATGTTTGACCGTAGGCAGCGCTCCGATTACATCAATAATAATGGCAGCGATAACAGCGATCGCCGGTGAGTTAAAAATAAGCCATAGCGTAAGACCAATAAGCGCTCCCACTTGGCAAACAATATCAAATCGCTCAAATTTACGATCGCCATGATGCCAACCCAAAGCCACAATAGCCATCAGCGAAAACGTACTAGCCCCCAGCATGATAGCCGCAGGATATTGTCCGTCAACAAAGGCTGCGAAACCTGCAATACCGTTTAGCAGGCACCACGTAAACCATGACACCACACGTGGTTTTGTTTTACCCCTTACAATATCGATTATATATGGCACGACAGCCGCAACAGTCAGAATGCCGCTGAGCAAAATGAGGTACTGAGTTAAATTCATACCCCATCATAACACTTTATTTCTCTGCCATAGCCAGTGCAGGCTGTGAAAATTTCTCTACAAATTCGGGTGTGGGCAGATATACCATTTTAGGTTCATATGGTTGTTGGATACGGCTATTTAGCGCGCAGTACACCATATGGGCTGCCCAAATATCACAATATAACCCTTCTTCTATTTCGGTCATTGCCATTTCACGGAATCCAACCCTCAGAGCAAGGTTAGCTAGCTTGCTGTAAGTTACGCCAGTAATAAATGGTTTTGCATAGAGTTCTTCATGGGCATTAACATATGCCGCTGCAGTGCTCAACTGACTCATTAACTCATTATGACCACCTAGGCTATTGAGATGCAAACCTACGACTTCGTGGCCTCGCTGCACTCTTACGCCTATGTTGTTACTGTCTTCTCCGCTTGCTCTCATCTTTTCGTTGGCAATGACGATTGAACCAAGTATTTTGCTATTCTTATAGACCGACGTATCTAAATCCGGCTGGTCCTGATATTGCATAAAATTTAGAAGACTATGAACCCTAAAAGTTCCTTTCTCGAGTTGAGTGCTATATTTGAGCATTAATGCCTTGGTGTCGCGCCTATCAATAAGGTATTTTTCAGGATAATAAGAGCGCAAGGCAATTCCAGCAAAAGTCGGCATGCGTTAATGCTATTGCATGAATATTAAAATTTCAATGATCCTTTATAGATTAGCTATCTCTAATTCAGAGGAACAATAAACTCAATAGCCATAACCGGAACGTGCAGACCAGATCTAAGAACTCACCTTCGAAACCAGGATTATCCGTGCATTGTATCGTGGCGTCATACATCATCAGCCCGTTCTAGGTTTGGTCCCCGAGTACTACTGCTTTCATGGATTAATTATAAAACAATATTGCTGATTTGATATTATCTTCAGAGCTAAAGATCGCGTAGTTCAACAGCGGTACCTTTTATTAGGTAACAAACTCACAATGACACCTCGGAGTCCGGGATGCAGAGTGCCTGTACGACAGACGAAGACGGAGGTTTACCCGGCCGCACTACCTCGCTAGGACCAATCTTCATGACTACACAGTTATTACTCACACCGTTCACTGCTATGTGCAATGAATCAATCTCGTGCATATCCACCGGCCTTTCGCAAACTGCTGGGCCAACTCTCCCGTGATCAAATAGCTCTTCATGAGATACCTGCAACTGTCTCGCAATTGATTCTTTGGTACGAATAAACAATACACCTTCTAGTGAGCCCCATCCTGCATACCCGGGAGAGCATACTAGTCTCCCTATTATATTTGGTGAGCTTTCATGCAATGGAGCTGTGGTTTCACCATGTTTTGCTTCACCACTACAACCACTAGCTCCAACAACCAGAGCAACTCCTAGCCCCACCGCCAGTCGCCTTCCTGCCATACGACCTCTCGTTACACGTTCCATAGATACACCTTACTATATTGCCCTTACAGCCACTACAAAATAATTAACTTACGTATAGTATCCACTGGTTAGAATTTTAGTTTGTGGCCGTACAGAAATTTATGAACATGCTGATCGGATACAATTAAATAATCTATCACCTGCCAATTACTTTCAACCAGCGGATGCTTCAGTGCCTGTTCACGACTCAAGTGCTCATTATCTTCGTGCTTTGTATCTTTACCCGTATCGCAAAGCATAAATTCGTAATCATCGTTCGTATACCTTGCAGCACTATTGAAGATTATGGCTTTTGGTGCAGAGGTACTCCAATCATCAGAGAATATGACCTGAAACGTAGCATTAGGAGCGATTGAAAGAGTTTTGGTTCTTTGAGAAAAGAACTACTTACTTGCCTTCAGAAATTCCACGCTTCAGGACTGCAAGCATGCCATGCGCATGCTGAACTCTTTCTTCCTTGGTCACTTCGTCATGTTCATATTCTTCGTGACCAACCAAGAAGTCATGAAAGAAAATATCATTCAGAAGACGATCAATATCGTCGGGTAGATACTCGGCATCAACACGGGCAGGCCGGAGTTTGGATACATCAATCACCACTGTATCCCCATCATCGAAGTCATCTGAAGCTTCCACCATCTGGCGAGCAGCCTCCCACTGACCTTCATGCTCAAAGTCATCAGTAATAGTGACTATAGGAACTCCTTCTTCGTCATCGTGATACGCCAACGAATACGTCACGTATTCATTTCTTTCCAAATAACCGTAGGCTTCGTTGATAAAATATCCCACTCCGTGCTTGGCCTTGAATACAATATTCGGATCATTTAGAACATCTTCGCCCCCATCATCGAGCACCTTCTGGTGCACGCGCGGTGGCAGCTGCTCCAATATATGATCAACTTCAGCTTCAATCTTATAGACAGTAAACACTTCGGGAAGTTCTGCGTCTTCATCCTGATCGGTGCCGAGCATTTTGCGGTAGCGTTGAGCCTCGAATCGGATAGTTGTTTCCGGACCTTCATTACGTTCGCCAATAGTCCACGCAAGTTTAACTTTATCGGTTAATCCCTTTCGATGACCTTCTCCCCCGACTCGGTTTGCAAACTTCTCGCATGCAGTAAGCAGATCCCCCTCGGAAAAGTGTCTTTCACGAACTTCGTTTTGATCGGGGCGAGGCGTATCCATGAGCTATCGTAGTTTTGCAGCGAGTTCTGCGATGTTCACGCGTTCTTGTTCTGTGGTATCGCGGTTACGAACAGTTACGGCATTGTCTTCTAACGTATCAAAGTCGATAACGACACAGTACGGCGTACCGATTTCATCCTGACGGCGATAGCGCTTACCAATATTACCGTTGTCATCCCACATGACGTTTCCAAATTCTTTCTTAAGAGTAGAGTATACTTCACGAGCTTTTTCTACCAACTCCGGCTTGTTCTTCAGTAGTGGAGACACTGCAACTCGTACAGGAGCCAAGTGTGCTGGGAACTTCAGGTAAACGCGCTTTTCGCCATTCACTTCGTCTTCGGTGTAGGCGTTAGACAATACCGCAAAGAAGGTTCGGTCTAACCCAAAGGTTGGCTCGATGACATGAGGAACAATCTTTTCGTTGGTTCCCTTCACGATGTATTCCATGCTCTTACCGGAATGCTTCATATGGCTAGCGAGGTCATGGTCAGTGCGGTATGCACAACCAAGTAGTTCCTTTTGCCCTATAGGGAAATCAAATTCAGTATCGAATGAGTATTTGCTGTAATGTGCACGGTCTTCTTCTGGTACGTCGACATGATGAATCTTTTCTTCTGGTAGACCCAAATCCAACAAAAATTGTTTCTGCTGGTCTAGCCAGTAATCAAAGTGCTGTTTCCATTCGTCTGGGTGCACAAAGTATTCGATCTCCATTTGTTCTAGCTCACGCACGCGGAAGATAAAGTCACGCGGACTGATCTCATTACGGAATGCCTTACCAATCTGAGCCAAACCAAACGGCAAGTCTGGATAAAAGCTATCAACGACGTTTTTGAAGTTCACGAACATACCCTGGGCAGTTTCCGGGCGAAGATAACTAACGCTGGTCTCATCCTCAACAGCACCGACGTGCGTCTTGAACATCATGTTGAACTGACGGACATCACTCAGCTCGTTGCCATCAGGGCTTTTAATACCTCGGTCTTTGATAACTTCATTCATTTGTTCAAACGTCATGCTGCTGACGTTCTCAACATTGTTCTGTTCAAGTAAATGGTCTGCGCGGTAGCGTTTCTTGGTCTTTAGGTCTTCTACGAGCGGGTCGTTGAAGCCGCCAACGTGCCCACTTGCCTGCCAGACTTTCTGGTTCATCAGGATCGCTGCGTCGATACCGAACATGTCCTCACGTCCATCAACGAACGTACTCCACCATAAATTAGTAATGTTTCGTTTCAGCGTCACCCCAAGTGGACCGTAGTCCCATGTTCCAGCCAGTCCACCATAGATTTCTGAACCTTGGTAAATAAACCCACGGCGTTTAGCCAAAGAAACAATATCTTCCATCAAATTAACATCTTTACTCATCTTGATAACAGATTATACGCGTACATAGCGTGTCAGTAAATTTTTTGACAACTTTAATGCTTCGGCAGCGGCTTCTTCGGAGCCTTTTATCTGTCGTAACACTAGCGGACTGGCGGCTGCATAACCGAGACGAAGCAACTTAATATGATTGGCTGAGTATGGACCACCTTCCTGTTCCTTGAAGGCCATTTCGTCAAATTCAAAGAGATAGGATTTGTCTGCCGCCAGCTTATTCCCTGCCGTATCGGTCCGAAGATTAGGAATGTGTCCTGACAAATACAACACCTGCATCGTGAACCACAGCTCTAGCGCATCACTCGGCAGCTCCAGGTCGTTCAAACCCTGCAATGTTCCCTTCAGGATTGCATAATATTCTGGTTCAGCCGCGTCTTCTGTCGCACGGTTCAGTCGTTTCAGCAGCGCATAGCCCAGCATCGTCCGCTGAATATCCTTCACGATATCGCCGTAGTGCGTGAGCAGTCGACTAGATACGAGCGTAGCCAAATCACCCCTACCCGGGATAAAGGTAATGTCGCTTTCGCTGAATAATTCTATGCCGCCAGCTAGTTTTGACTTCGGTCGGCGCACTCCTTTAGCGATGACACTCACCTTGCCGTGATCTGGCGTCAGCAGCTTTACGATGCGATCAGCCTCCTGAAAGTCAGTCCGCGACAGTACTATGCCCGTGGTTATGATTTGCTTCATGCGGGAGTGACTACACCATTTATGCGGCGAATGAGTTTCTGAAGCGACGTGCTCGGTTTGTATAAATAATCTGCCACACCGAGTTGTTCGGTCATATCAGTAGATAGATGCAGGCTACTGGGCGGTGTCATGGTATGCAGCACAATAGGGATATTTTGCCACTCCGGATACGAACGAAACTCGTGCAAAAATTCTATGCCATTGTGGCGAACCAGTTGTAGCTCTAACACTACTACGTCAGGAGCCGCATCGTCACATGCATGCACAGCGCCTTGCGCGCTCCGGGCGGCAACCACGTCATGTCCAGCATGCTCCAGAGCTGCCTTGTACGTTTTAGCCAGTACAACATCCGGTTCAATTAATAATACTTTTGGCATAGCTTAAACGAGCTGCATCTGTTGGCTCGGAAACAGTGTTGCAGCCAGGCCATTTAATTTCTGGTGACGCGCTACGCGCAAGGGGGAACCCGACGGAGCCAGCAGTGAGTCGGCGATGAACACTCCTGCTCCAGATGCAGGGCTTACTGTCGGCAATGCCTGCCGCGAGTTACCATACAGGGCTCGAGCCCTACGGTACATGTCTGCCGTAAGTCCAGGATGGTTGCCAAAAACTCCGGCAACGAGTCCTTTGCCACTACGGTGTGCAGCCAGCACTAGGCGCCGGTCTTTGCCTTCCGTTATCGATTCGATAAATGAATAACCGAGCATTGTGAAGGCCGTTTCTAAGCTCTCACGGTGGCCCATGACCGGTTCGTATTTGCCTGCCAAATGAATCTCTACTTCGCAGTTGTACTGCCGGGCCAAAAACTGCAGACGCTGCGCCGTGTCATGCAGCACCGACGAAATACTCACAGGTTCCAAGTGTAATGACTGCTGCGCATGCAGGTCGGTGCTTAGTAAATAACCGTCAATCAGTTGCAGCGCCATACTGGCAGTCTGTGTAATTGTCGTGTTAGGCACTGAAGTACTACCGGTCATTGCAGCCAGTTCTGCCTGCCTGGCAATGTGAAGAAGCGGCAACTTTAGCTGCTCTGCGAGTGCGCGTAAAAGCCGTTCCTGAGAAACCGCATTTGTCGCCGTCATTACCCTGGCTACCCTCCTAATCTTGTTGATTAGTATAGCACCGCGAGGACTCACAAACTAGCGATACGAGAGATTTGCCAAATATAGAAATTTAGGCCGTAAACCGGTAACGCTTATGCCGACCAACTTTTGTTATCTCCGCTAGTCCGGCTTCTTCGCGTAACTGCCAAATATCATTTCGCCGCCTTTAGTTTCATCGGCAAGCATAAACCGTATTACGGGACGAAGACGAGGTTCGGCAAGATAATACTATTGAAATCGTTAACGAAGCGGTCCGATTCGGTCGAGATTTTGATAGTCTTATCGCGCAGTGGGAATAGCACCATGTAGTCCTTTTGTCCCGTATTGATCTCACCCTCTACGCGTGAACCAAGCACGTCCGGAACTTTTGGTGCCTTGTACGGCGTTACTTTGACTTTGTTCGTCTTTACCTTGCCCTCGAACTGCTTCATGACATCGCTGTACTGTTGATTGACCACTTCTACGCGCAGGGCAAATTGCGTCCCGGAATTAACGCCCGGAACAAAGCTTGGGTGGAAGTAGCCATCGATAGGACTGCTGCCCTTATCTGCTTCCGTTACAAATGCTGCCCAGGTTTTTGGATAGGTAACATTGATACTACCGAACGTACCCGGACCTTTGTATTCCTTGTAGGGATTCTTTTCCTTCTCAACGAATTCTTTGTCTTTTTCGGTAGCAGTTTCCTGCTTCGCAATTTCTATGGCTGCTGCGACTTTCTTATCGGAATTGTTTTTGTAGTCTCCTCGTTCCATGTAAGCCCAAGCAGCAAAGCCCGCAACGCTCAGGAAAAATACGAGCGTAATAATAAATAAGATCAGGAATATGTCGATATGTCGGCGCGACTTACCTGCTGGGGGCAGCGAAGTTGGTGGAATATTTTGGTACCCTTGCTGGTACGGTCCCTGCGGGTTCGCGGGCGGCATCATTGGAGAATTTGGTGGCATACTGCTTATGATAACAATTTGGCACGCATCGTGCTAGTACTTATAGAGGTACAGGCCGTCTTTTTCTTTCAACGGCTTTTTGTCTGGGATCTGAAACGCATAGCTCACTAGTTTGACATTTCCGCCATATTCTTGAACAATTTTTTTATCCAGCTTTTCCATATAATTATCGAGCAAAAACACGAAGATTCCCGACGCAACGGGCCAGCGCATCAACCAGTAGTTACCCCATATAACTTTGACTTGTTTACGATATTTCAAGGTATATATCCAGGCAAACAGCGCTAAGATCGGGTTCAGTTCGTACCCGACAACATTCAAGCCACGCTCTGCAGCTGCCCTGAGCACGCGCCCGTCGCCACAGCCAAGTTCCAGCAGTATTTGCCCAGGTTTTAAATCCAGCATGTCGAGTGCTGTTTCGGTCTGCCGTTTCATTGTTGGCAAATACGGCGCACCAAAGAACACGACAAAGCCAAACAGCAGAATGACAGCAGCAGCAATGATAAATAAAATCGTCATGACTAGGACTGCTTAGCGTTCCAGTCAGCCTGGATCTTCTTGACCTTGTTGTCAGCATCTTTGAGCTGTGCCTGCATTGATTCGATCAGTTCCATGCCGCGCTCGTAGGCCTTCACTGCCTCGTCCACGCTGATAGTGTCGTCCTGCAGACGAGCCAGTACCGTATCAAGCTCCGCAGCTTGCAATGTATAGTCCGGGTTCTTTTTCGTTGCCATAATTCTATTCTAATCCAATCTTATTAACAGTTGTATCAATCCGTCCGTCTGACAGCTGAATCGAGAGGTCATCTCCGACTTTCAACTGCTTGCCTGAGCGAATAATTTCGTTTGCTCGGCGTACAATCGCATAACCTCGTTTCAGTGCGCTTTCCGGATTAAACGCTTCAATCAGCTGGGACTTCAACTTCAGCGATGATTCAAGCCGACGGAAGTACTGGTCCCACATGGTGGTCATGTCGTTTCTCGCTTCACCCAGGCGCCGGACTTCATTCTGAACCTTTCCGGTTAGCAATTGGTTCAGCTGTTGTTTTGTAAGCAGCAGCTGCTCTAGCACATGTCGTTTATCCGGTACGAGCAACTGCGCCGCGTTACTTGGCGTACTTGCCCGCTGGTCAGCTGCAAGTTCAGCAAGACTAATGTCGACTTCATGCCCGATTGCCACAATTGTCGGCGTGCGGCTCGCAGCCACTGCACGCGTTACTTGCTCTGTGCTAAATGCAGCCAGATCTTCCGGACTGCCGCCACCTCGGGTAATCACCACGACGTCTATTTCTGGAGCCGTATTGAAGTACTCCAACGCTGCCACAATCTGGCGAGGACTGGCTTCGCCCTGTACCTGCACATCGGCAAGTAGTATCTCTACCCCGCCCCAACGCTCATTCAAAATCTTAACAAAATCGTGATACGCCGCTGATTCGCGGGATGCGATTAGCCCGATACGCTTTGGCGGATACGGCAGCGGGCGTTTGCGAGCCGGGTCAAAGAGTCCTTCTGCCGCAAGCTTGGCTTCCAGCAATGCCGCCGCGCGTTTGAGCGACCCCTCCCCTACTGGCTGAATAGTTTGGTACGTCACACTAAAGCCGTATAGTTGGTGCAGCCGCGGCGTACCGCGAACTTGCAGCATCATGCCGTCCTCAAGCGGTCCGGGCAGCCCATAGATCGTTCCAAAGAACTTCACGCTCGAATGTTCATCCTTCAAATCAAAGTAAACCCACCGATTCTTACTGACACGGAAATTAGCCAGCTCACCGACAATCACCACACTTGGATACGCATACTCCAGCGTCTGATTCAGTAGCGCTACAAAATCAGAGACCGATAACATCAGATCTTGTTCAGAATTCATATGTAACTCCTTTCAGAAGCTAACTTCGCTTCGCAACAACGCCAGAGACTTCGCCGAGTGCCTTGTGATATAAGACATATCCGATTGGCAGTTTCAAGGTCATACTGAGTACACGGTACATAATCGTTACGGGCAAACTGACACTTGGTGGGATACCCCCGGCCGCAAGCACTGCCGTCATGAGCGCTTCATAGATACCAACACCCCCCGGCAGTACCGAGACAAGTCCTGCAAAGTTAGCAACCGCATAAGCGATAATAAGCGCTCCCGGATTGGCCGTATAGCCGAAGGCCACGTACACTGCATATATAGCAGCTACTTCCGTAAAGCTTGTCAGTAACGCATAGAATAGCGGCTTTTGTAGTTTACGCATGTTGCGTTTGAAATGCAGATAATTTTCGTGCAATTCCGTAAATACTTCCCGTGCCCGGGTAATATTGATCGTTTCAGGATGATGCCGACGGAACACATGGATAATCCGGTTCACGATAACAGTCAGGAACGTAAAGAACGCATTAATACGTGATTTGCTACCGATGATATACGCCAGCAGTAGCGTACCCACAAGTAGCAGCGTTGCCAGAGAAGCGGATATAAGCAACAAGAAACTATTCACTCGTCCGTCAAACGCCAGGAAGATAAGTCCGACAAACAACATCACTTGGAACGATATGAAGATCAGAATCATTTTCATCATTTGACTGAACGTTGCCTGTGCCGTCGAAATGCCCAAAGAGCGCATGCGTACCCCAAAGTACGAGAATCCGGACACGCCGGCACTCGGGAAAATTGTATTCACGAAGTTCAGCTCAGTTGTGATACGGAGCATCTTTTTGTACGGAACACGTGATCCCAGCACGCGGAATATGCCCTGGTATAACCGTGCCTGCGCATCAAAGTTCCACACCGATAAGGGCACAATGAAGAATAAGGCCCAGGTGTTTACCCTGCCGAGGTCCCTGAATGTTTCCATAATCTGGTGCCGGAGAGCGTAACCCATACCGATAAGCGCAAGAAGCGTAATAATCGTGAGGGCCATCCGCCAGCGCTGTTGAGTTCGTTTTTCTCCCATGCTGGGGATTATTATACCTAAAAACTTGTGGAACTCCTCTATACTTGAATGTATGAATCAAAGTGTTTGTATTTTAGGCCGCCAACCGAGCCTGGGCATGGCGGAGCTAGAGAGCCTACTTGGCCCTGATGTATTGCATCCAATCGCTCATGGCGCCGTCCTGGTGGACGTTGATGCGAGAGACATCCCCATGCAACGACTTGGTGGCACCGTTAAGATTGCAAAGCTACTTACAACCCTCCCCTACACCGATTGGGACAAGATAGCTGCGTACCTGGAAGAAACACTTCTCCAACACCTACAGTACTTCCCTGAAGGCAAAATTCGTTTAGGACTCAGCGTCCACGGCCTGCCTGTCAGCGTAAAGCGCATCAACACAACCGGTCTCAGTCTCAAAAAAGTTATTAAAAACGCCGGCCGCTCTGTCCGTGTCGTGCCCAACAGCGCTCCGGATCTGAATAGTGCCCAGATTTTACACAACCAGCTTACCGGCCCAACCGGCCTTGAGGTCGTCATCGTCAGAGACGGCAACCGCACCGTGCTCGCCCAGACCATTGCCGTCCAGGACATCGAAGCCTACGCCGCACGTGACCAAAACCGCCCGAAGCGCGATGCTCGCGTTGGCATGCTACCGCCCAAACTTGCCCAAATCATCATCAACCTCGCCGGCAGTCACGTGAAGCCCTACGAACCCAAAACTGCCCTTCCCGGCAAAAGTCAGCTAGCACGAGTATTAGACCCCTTCTGCGGTACGGGTGTGTTACTCCAAGAAGGGTTACTCATGGGCTACGACGTCTATGGCACTGATCTGGAACCACGCATGATTGAGTATTCACAAGTTAATCTTGAATGGCTCAAAGAAAAGTATACGACAGCTGGCAATTTCACCCTCGAAGTCGGTGATGCCACCCACCACAGTTGGCAGCCACCAGTCGATATAATTGCCTGCGAGACATATCTGGGTCGTCCCTTCACCGGTATTCCCCGTCCATCGGTACTCGAGGAAGTTGTCCGCGACGTCGACACCATTCACCGCAAATTTCTGAAGAATGTTGCTAAACAAACTGAGTCCGGTTTCCGCATGACCATCGCCGTCCCTGCATGGAAACTCCAAAAGGGTTTCAAACACCTGCCAATCCTTGACTCTCTCGAGGAATTGGGGTATACTCGAGCAAGTTTTGTCCATGCTGACACAAGGGAGCTGATCTATCATCGACCTGATCAAATTGTGGCACGAGAATTAGTTACTCTAATAAGGAAATAATATGTCTAAAGTTAAAGCAGGTGGAACCAGTAAAAACAACCATGACAGTCCCGGACAGCGTCTTGGTGTTAAGCTTTTTGGTGGCCAAAAAGTTAAAACTGGTCAGGTTATCGTTCGTCAAACTGGTCTTTCCAAGCGTAATGGTGTCGGCACATTCGTAAGCCGTAACTTCACTATCCATGCGAGCAAAGACGGCGTTATCAAGTTCCAGGAACGACGTGTTCGTCTCTTCACTGGCAAAACCGTCAAGCGTACCGAAGTAACTGTCGTATAAACCTATACGTTACTTGAAACTAAAAACTCCCAGGAAATCTTGGGAGTTTTTAAATGTGCAGCTATAACCGCTCTTAGGTGTCTTGCTTTCCCGTACCGGCTACCACATGCAATTGAGCATGAGCCAAGTGCTCTATATAAGGCCTTGTGCTAGTTTTTCCGGCTACAGCTCTATCAATTCTTGAGCCATCAAACAGCCATTTATTAAGATCAATAAGCAACCCTGTCATCTGGCGAGTAGTCGCCTCATCAAGATGCACTGTTGGCTCAATGTACCCCGTCCATTTCCTTTTGAATGCATGCTGGAGTATAGCCAGCTTCTCCATTCTTGGCAGCGTATTGAGGCCTGGATCTGCAAACAGATCTCTTCCAAGCGCTTTGACGTTGGCAGCAATGACCTGATCGAGCTTTTCAGCCTCAGACTCTGTCATTTCCGTTTCTACGGCAGATTGCCTGCAGGCAGCCACGATATTGCTTGTCCAGGAATCAAAAGCACGGAATTGATCATACGGATTTGCGGCCACTATAGCCGCTAGCTCGCCTTCGACAATGGGTTTCAGAAAGCTATCTTTGTATTCCTCAAAAAAGCGATCTGGATTTTTATCGACACCTATCAGGCCCGGCTCCATCATATCTGCAATTGCGCTTACCGCTTCAGATATCGGATCGTGAACTGGTTCTATTGCTTCTGGCACTTCCCCTGCAGGAAAGTAATCGTACGGTGGTTCTGGTGTTTCTGTCATTTTTTATATCGCTGTTTTAGCAGTTAATAATATTCAGTATAACATTGCTGTTTTATTAAGTTATTCTGGATTAGGAGTACGCATATCGTACACGGCTACGGAACTAAAGCGCAGTGGTTCGTTACGCAGCTTTGCGGCGGCTGCACGGTGTGAGTTTCTTGCCACCAGGAAAGCACCTTCATCACCCATAATAAGGTCCAAACCCAAATTGTCGAATGGCGGCAGCTGCGTGTCTCGTGTAGCGTAATCAGTTATTTGTTCTATACTTTTGGGACGATTTTGTTTCTGGCGATGCGCAACCTCAGCCTCCCCCCTGACTCCTCTTCCCATCCAGCTATCAAAGGTCTCTGCGCTGAGCAGCTTGTCAGGATTCGCATATAATTCCGATTCCATATGTACCATTATCGGCCTTACATCGCCTCCGTATATCCACCGCAACGTGTCCGTAGCCATAAATGGCTTGGCTACTAGCTCTGTGCCTACTCGGCCTTCTTCAGCTACTCGGCGTGCATGTTCAATACCAGACGCAATAGATGCTTCATTCGGCCGCTCTGCGAGCACGCCGTAATGACTCAGTAACTCCGCGAATGCCAACATGCCTTCTGGACCTATAGAATAACTCTGCACCGCTTCATGGGTAGCTGGTATACCCCTTTCCTCCAAAAACGTGCCAGTGGATACGTCTTCCACAGAGGAAACAGGCGCCGGAACAGCCTCAGGCTGTTCATGTTCGGCCTGCACAGACTCAACCGACTCGGAGCCTCTTCGTGAACGCAATGCAGATACAACACGCTTAATGCCGTTCAACACAGCCGTGCGAAAAGATACACGCGATGCTTCTGGCTGATCTGGGGCGGCTTCATGTGTCCACCCATCAGGTGATGCATGTTCTGGGGAAGTATGATTATCCGGTGTTTCTGGCATATTTTTATTATACAAATTTAATCATATATTAGCATAAGTTTGTTAATTTTTCAAGTATAGTTGTTTTACAGAAAGTACAATTAAAACAGCGCCCCTATGGACGCTGTTCCCTGTTCTATCAGAATCTTTACGCTGCGAGGTGGTGCTTGATTCGGTCTACGACGTCTGCAATCACAACTTGTGACTTCACGAGGTAATCGTTTACACCGAGGCTTTCGGCTCGCTCTTTGTCAGTGTCCTGACTGAGTGCTGTCAGCATAATAACCTTCACGTCAGCCGTGTCTGGCGTGTTGCGAAGGATATCAAGGACGTCAAAGCCGCTTACCTTCGGCATCATGACATCAAGCAAAATCAGGTCAGGCTTGAACTGGATTGCCATCGCAAGTGCGTCTTCGCCGTTTGGAACGCGCCGAACGTCAAAGCCTTCGGCCTGCAAACGGGTTAGATATACATTTGCTAACGCATCGTCATCTTCAACGAGTAAAATTTTCTTGGCTGTTCCTGTTTGGTCCATAAGGCTCATGCTACCTCACTACTCTTTATTTTGCAATATAGCCTTAACCAATCCATCGAACATTGGGTGTGCGTGGTTTGGTCGGGCTTTGAATTCAGGATGGAACTGGCTGGCGATAAAATATGGATGGTCCACGCCTTCAATCATTTCCACCAAATGATCGTCAGGAGACAGTCCGCTTGCACGGATGCCCCAAGATTCGTACTGGTCACGATAGTCGTTATTGCACTCGTAACGGTGCCGGTGACGCTCTGTGATCTCCGAGGAGCCATATATCCGCTGTGCCAGGCTGCCATCGGCTACCTTACATGGGTAATCACCGAGGCGCATCGTGCCGCCGGTGTTTTCCTTGCCGTGCTGATCAGCCATAGTGTGGATGACCTTGTTAGCGCCATCTGGATTGAGCTCAGCGGATGTAGCATCGCTTATGCCGCCATTACGGGCAGCAGCTATAACTGCCATCTGAAGCCCTAGGCAAAGGCCAAGATACGGAATTTTGTTCTTGAGCGCATATTGAGCAACTTTGATCTTGCCTTCTAATCCTCGAGTACCAAAGCCTCCAGGAACTACGACCCCGTCCACACCTTCAAGCGCACCCGGAATATCATCATTCGTATCAAGCGCTTCAGCATCGATCCAGCGGATTTCTAAGTTTGCATCATTCCACCAGGCTGCTCCACGCAATGCTTCAAAAACAGATAAGTATGTGTCGTGATTGTCCATGTACTTCGCGATGACACCAATGGTGACTTGCTTGTCGTGGTTGTCCATAGAACGCGCAACCATTTCTCGCCACAAGGACAGATCAGGCTCTGAGACCTCTAGTCCTAATTTACGTACGATGACATCGGCAATGCCCGTTTCCTCGAGCGTCAATGGCACCTGATAAATGCTGCGAGCGTTTGGAAGTAACGCAATGGCGTCTTCTTCGACACCACAGAATAAGCTTAATTTTGCCTTAACTTTAGGATTGGCGGGCTCTTCACTGCGAGCTACCAGAATATTAGGAGTAACACCAAGACCGCGAAGATCACGGACTGAGTTCTGTGCAGGTTTGGTCTTGGTTTCTTTGCTTGCGCCCAAGTAAGGCATGTAGACAACGTGCACGTACATGCAGTTTTCCATGCCAACACGAAGACCAAACTCACGAATAGCTTCGATAAAGCTCAAAGATTCAAGGTCTCCGACGGTACCGCCGATTTCAACGATGTGCACGTCGAAGCCCTCGCCCGCCGCGCTAATATAATCCTGAATCGCAGCCGTCAGATGCGGAATAATCTGAACGTCTTCACCCTGGTATTTACCAGCGCGTTCGTCCTCGATTACTTTGAGTAGAACGCGTCCGGACATAAGAGAGCTCGTCTGTGTCAGCTCCTCATCCAGGAAACGCTCGTAATGACCTAAATCCAGGTCGGTTTCTGCCCCATCTCGAGTAACGAAACACTCGCCATGCTCACGCGGGTTCAAAGTACCTGCATCCACATTCAGGTATGGGTCACATTTTTGGATGTTTACTTTGAGTCCGCGGGCTTTGAGTACGTTACCGATAGAGGCGGCGGTGATGCCCTTCCCAAGTCCGGAAAGAACGCCACCAGTCACGAAAATATACTTAGTTGGTCGTGCCACCTTCTACCTCTTTTACGTTGTGTAGATATTACCCTACAAAAGCCTGCTAGCGCAAGCCTTTATAGGGGTCCTATACAGTAATTTATTTGTTAAGTGCCTGAACGGCTGCGTCCTTTTGTGGATCGCGGTTGTTTTTGAAGTCCTCGTCAGTTCGTTCGACCTTCTGATTCGGCTCAATACCTTCTTTGTCGATGTTTTTGCCAGCCGGAGTGTACCAGCGAGCAATCGTCACCTTAAGTACACTACCGTCAGGTAAGCGCTCCAACTGCTGTACGCTTCCCTTACCGAAGCTCTTCTGGCCAATCAATGTTGCTGCGTTGTTGTCCTTGAGCGCACCTGCGGTGATTTCACTGGCGCTGGCGCTTCCTTCATCGATCAGTACGACGGTCGGAACTCCCTCTAGAATTGGAGTGCCTTTCGCACTGAAGGTACGAACCACAACTCCATCACGCTTTTCTTGCAACACTGTTTTGCCCGCTGGGAGCCAAACGCTTGATACGTCGACAGCTGCGTCGAGCAGTCCACCCGGGTTGCCGCGGACATCAAGCACAACGCCCTTCACGTTCTGATCCTTGAACTTCTGAGCGGCCTCACGGGTCAACTGAGCAGTATCATCGGAGAAGCGGCTAATCTTTATGATGCCGATGTTACCGTTCACAACCTCTGAGGTAACGCTTGGAATAGTGATTTTTTCCCTGGTAATCTCAAGGTTTAATTCTTGCGTACCATTACGCATAACTTTCAATTTAACT
The DNA here is from genome assembly GCA_028289075.1 of Candidatus Saccharimonadota bacterium. Taxonomy (GTDB): domain Bacteria; phylum Patescibacteriota; class Saccharimonadia; order Saccharimonadales; family JAQGGX01; genus JAQGGX01. Next base: position 24,327 of record JAQGGX010000029.1, read on the forward strand.
TTCGTGCCTTCAGGTCCGCGGATTTTGTTTACCGCCTCGGTAAGGTTGAGGTCATAGGCCGATTGTCCATCGATCTCAACGATAACGTCCTTAGACTTTAGTCCCGCTTTTTCGGCTGGGAATCCTGCAATCGGAGACACGACAATGATAGCGTTTTTGTCCTTGCTCAGTTCCGCGCCAATACCACTGAACGTGCCGTTCAGTTCTTCGTCAAACTGCTTTGCTTCCTCGACGTTCAAAAATTCCGTATAAGGGTCTCCGGTTGCTTTAGCCAAGCCACCCTTAAGTCCATCGAGCAGTTTGTTGGCGTCCAGCTGACCATCGTAACTTTGACGAAGTTTGTCGTACATCTGTTCTACGGATGAATAATCCAAATCAGCTGGTAAGTTTTTAGATACGCTTTTCTGGAAAACAGCGTCAGGGCCAATCGGCACACGGCCGTTCCCAACCATTACACCAAATACGAATATACCACCCGCCACAACTGCAGTTACGGCATACTTTACCTTGTTACTACGCGGTTTTTTTGGCGCGGCAGTAATAGGTTGATTCTCATTATCAGAATTCACAGTTCCCTCCACTTTCAATTTGAGTCATTTCCATTATCTCACATTAAAACCATATGTGGCCGTTGTCATTGTTGTATTTTGATTGTATTATTCTTTTCCACTATTTAAGGAGTTCTGATTCATGTCTATGGATGTACCCCTCGAAGGGTCTGGACCAATTCCCCGGCCTGAAGAACCTACGCCCGGCCAAAAATGCTTAATCGCTCTGCTCCGCGGGAACATAGGTGAAGAGTATGTCATCCTTGATGATCCCGATAATTTACTTGCTCAAACTGTTTATCAAAGAGAGCAGGACGAAGTGACCGGGCAGTATAGATCATTTCTTGCATGTCCAGAAATACAAATTGGTACATGCGCCGCGCATCTTTGCGTAGTAAAAGATTCTGAAACAGAACTACTTAAGCTCGAAGCCCTTGCTGACACAAACTTCTGTCGCATCAATTAGCCCCTGGCCCAAAGACAAACAAAAAGCCTGGCTCTGCCAGGCTTAATTTGTCGATCTGAAGTTTGGTTACGGGAAGTGGATGAAGACAAGATTACCGACGTTAATCCTTGCCATGCTATAGGTCCCGTTCCAATCCGCATTAAACTGACTGATCAGAAGCGTTCCGTCACCATAGACTGCTTCGACGTACATAACGTGACCATAGTAACCGCTATTACTGACGGCAACGTCACCTTCGCGTGGGTTGCGGTCTACAGGGATACCTTCTGCACGGGCATTGTCATCCCACTGATTGGCATTTCCATAACCACCCCAGTACGGCATGTGTCGGCCTGACATAGCAACCTTGAACGCTGTCCATGACACACACTGACGGTTGTACATGCCCCAGGTGTCAACGATTGCGTCCATAGGTGCGTTACACCACCGCTGCGGATAGATGTCACAACGATCAGTTCGGATGAGTCCGTTGCCAAACAGTCTTGCGTTCTCAATTGCCTGCGCACGGCGCAGTTCAACAATCTTGCTGTTGTTGCCTTTAATCTGTGTATCGAGCGCGCTTCGTTGTGAGGCGTTGAGATTTAAGAGTCGTTCAACTTCGGCACGTTGTGAGGCAAGATCCGCCTGCATGGCTTTCTGTTCATTAATGAGGCGTTCTAACTGATCCTTCTGTTTTTTCAGCTCTGCCTTGAGAAGGTTGATCTTATCCAGTGTCTTCTTGATCTTGGTCTTCACAGAGTCGCGGTACTGCTCTTTGTCGACGTATTCACTGAGGTCTTTGCTCGATGCCAGCATTTCGAGTGTGGTAATCTGCCCTTCCAGGTACATTGCCTTAATGTTTTCACCGAGAAGTTTCTTTTGCTTGGCAAGCTCAGCTTCAGCTTCGTTAATCTGAATTTGCAGGTTGCCCATCTTGTCCTGGTTTGAACGGATTTGGCCTTCAATTCCAGAAATCTGACCCTGCAGCGCGGCGATGGTGCTTTCAAAGCTATCTGCTTCAACTGCAAGTTGACGCTTTTCACCCTGCTTTACGCTGTTCTCGGCGTTTAACGCATTGATCTCATCCTGGAAGCGATCTGCCTGAACTATTGGGGACAGAACAAAACCACTGATCAGTACCAAGGCCATAAAGGCAGACATGATACCGGGCAAGAATCTGACATTTTTAGCTTTTTTTAGTTTTGATTTTGTCATTTTCCTCTTGATATTAGCACACTTTTCATGATATTGCAATGAAGCATAAGCATTATAAGAGCACTACTTTAGCTATTGCTTACCCCCGTTGAAGCGTGCTTTTCAGATAGCAGCTAAGGAGTTATTTTGAACTCTTGAATTTGAGATAGCGACGCGTAGCAATCAGAGAAGATGCCGCACCGATTAATACACCAATCCCTACCTGCGTACCCAGGATGGTCCAGAAGTGACGAGCAAAATAATCACTGGCAAACTTGATGTCGAGAAGTCCGAGACTGCTCGCATCAAAGGCCGTTGAAGCAACTGAGAATAGACCATTCACTATTGTCACCGACACAATTCCAGCTACGATTCCGTACAGTACAGTCTCAACGATAAATGGCCCCCGGATAAAGCCGGTGCTGGCACCCAAGAGACGCATGATCGTGAGTTCGTCGCGACGGTTAAATATTGCCATACGAATGGTATTGAAGATAATCAACATGGATACCATTGCGAATATCACGACACCGACAAGTCCTGCCTTCTGGAAGAATGACGTTGCCTGGGAAATCTTGTCTATGGCTTCTTTACGGTCACCGGAGTATGAGGTCTCGTCTGATTGAAGCTCTTTTACCTCTGGTTTCTCAAGATAGGTTTTGATGTTATCGATTTTGTTCGGGTCATTCGGCTTGATCTGAAGGCTGGCCGGCAGTGGGTTGTCAGTCTGAGAAATAGCAAGCAACAGATCGAGGTTGCCTTCGTTCTGTTTCTTGTATGCTTCGAGTGCCTGTTCCTTTGAGACGTAGTCAATCGCGCGGACATTACCGTTGCTTTTAAGATCGGAAACTAGTTTGTTGCGCTGTTCGTCGGTGACTGTGTCTTTCAGGTAGACCGAAATATCGATTTTGTCGGTGATTTGTTTGATCGTGTTACCAAATGTGGCGTTGGCAACGACAGAAAACAGCACGATCGTCAGCGTGATCACCATCACAGCAATAGCAGCAATCGCCAGTGTTGCGTTGCGTATAAAATTCTGTCCACCCGCTTTTACAATGCGCATGAACGTAATCATCGAATGATTGTTCATCGAGAATGATACTCCGCGTTTGCCCGGTCGCTCACAATTCGACCATCACTAATAGTTACCACGCGGCGCTTGAGTCTGTTTACGATGTCTTGGTTGTGAGTCGTCAGGAGCACCGTTGTACCGTAACGGTTAATTTTCTCGAGCACGCGGATAACATCCCAGGCGTGTTTAGGGTCGAGGTTGCCTGTCGGTTCGTCGGCGATCAGAATTTTTGGCTGGCGCACGATTGCACGAGCAATTGCCACGCGCTGGCGTTCACCACCGGATAGTTCCATTGGCATGCGCTTTTCTTTGCCAGTAAGGCCGACGATTTCGAGCACGCGCGGAACGGTATGGTTGATTTCTTTGTTACCATAGCCGACGATTTCGAGTGCAAATGCGACGTTTTCGAATACGGTTTTCTGAGGCAACAGTTTGAAGTCCTGGAACACGACGCCGATCTTGCGGCGAAGCAGCGGAATATCTCTGTCCTTTAACTTATCGTAATCAATACCGCCAATAATAATTTTGCCGCTACTTGGGCGTTCTTCACGGGTCAGCAGACGAAGCAATGACGACTTCCCTGCGCCACTCTTGCCAACAATAATCACGAATTCCTTCGGTTCAATGTGAAGGCTGATGCGGTCAAGTGCCGTATTGCTGCGATTGTATACTTTGGTTACCCTGTCGAGAAGAATCATTAGCATTAATTATAGCAAAGAACCCAGCATAACCTCTACCATAAAGACAGTTAATCATCATCCCAGTTAGGCTTAACAGGTTCAACCGGTCCCTCATTTGGACACCGCAGGATCTCCACCCCCATAGCGCTGGCAGCTGATACAACTGTATCGTAATAATGTACTGTTCTGTCTACCACCTCAGGGAAATCAATAACTTCCGCTGTGGCGATATTCTGAATTCTCCT
>JAQGGX010000032.1 GCA_028289075.1 Candidatus Saccharimonadota bacterium
CCTGGGAGCGCAATAGATAATCAATAACTGCTTCATTTTCTTCCGGAGCCATTGTGCAGGTGCTATAGACAAGAGTTCCTCCGGGCTTCAGCAGTTGCCAAGCTTGGGTAATAATTTTCTTTTGCATCTGTTGCAGCCTCTTAATATGTGCAACTGACCAGGTTGCAAGGTCTTTATCACGGTCAAGGTTCATGAGCCCCTCTCCGCTACAAGGGGCATCGAGTAGAATCTTGTCGAACTGTTGGCCTTCCAGCTTGCGTGCAAGGGCTGTCGCGTCAAAAAGCGTATACTCATCTACTTTGGCATCTAAACGTCTCATATTGGCCTGTAGCTTGGCTAGGCGTGGCCTGGAATTGTCGTTTGCCCATATATGCGCCTCATTGCGCGTTAATGCCGCTATATGGCTTGTTTTACCGCCCGGAGCGGCACATATATCAAGAATAGTGTCTCCTGGCCGTGGGTAGAGCGCTAGTACCGGCAACCAGCTCGCTGCGTTCTGAATAAATACTTTTCCATCCACCACTAATTCACTGTCACGAACGGGCTCCATTGGCGTATCAATCGTATAGCCATCAGAACACCACTCATACTGCTTGCCAATCCAGCCGAGATCTCGTAAGCCCTCCAGCATTTCACTGGTATTACTTTTGAGTGGATTCAAACGCAAACTCTGCTTTCGCTTTGTTCTGAGCAGTTCCGTAGCTTTTTCATCAGTAATTCCTAAAGCCTTCGCCGTCCGCGCAACCCATTCAGCCCGTTTTCTCGGTGTCTTATCTATAACTTTCTTCGCCACTTAATTAAGTAACTCCTGTAACTTTGGCTGTATAAGGTTGTAGATTAGTTGGTGACCTGTATCGTTTGGATGTATACCGTCGGGTAACATATCTTGGTGTTTTTGCTTTTCTTGGAACGATTCAAAAACCGATACATAGGATATAGAGTTCATTCTGCAAAAATCACGCAAGGTCATGTCAAACATTTTTATCCGTTCATTCGTATATGTAGTATTCCTCCAGGAAACTGGTGTCGTACGCTCCTCAGAACAGGGAGTAAGTCCAACAAATATAATCTTCTCAGTGTATTTCTTAGCCTGGTGAGCAAGTTGAATAAGAGAATCCTGGTATCGTTCAGGATTTGAATAATTAACATCATCCTCTACTCGCGAATCATTTACCCCAATAGCAAAAATGATAGCTTCTATGCCATATCGACTGCGCGCCTGTGTTTCTTTGTCGAATCGAGTACACAAGTCATCCGCACTATCGCCACCAACGCCAAGGTTATAAACTGTTATGAATTCGTTCTCTGTATCTTTAAAGTTTTGACGTATTTTCGCTACCCATCCATCAGCGGCGGTAATACTGTCTCCAAATATAAGAATAGCCATAAATCCATCATAACAAAAGAGAGGCTTAACAGCCTCTCTTTTGTTATTCTTGCAAACGTCTTAACGCTTGGTGAACTGGCGTTGCTTACGAGCGCCTTTGAGACCAAACTTCTTGCGCTCTCTCTCACGAGGGTCGCGACCAAGTAGTTCAGCGCGCTTCAGCGTGCTCTTCAGGTCTTCGTTCATGACAGCGAGGGCCTTAGCAATACCGAGTCGAATTGCGTCGACTTGTCCTGCGTGACCACCACCGCTTACTACAACACTAACGTCAAACTTGTTCTCAATCTCGAGAACTACAAAAGGTTTCTGCAGTTCGTTCAAGAGAAGTTTGCTGTTTTCAAAGTAGTCAGCAGCATCTTTGCCATTGATGGTGATTTTGCCTTTACCGGTCATGAGGCGAACACGTGCAGTAGCACTCTTTCGTCGGCCTAATGCGTAGAAATAGTTCTGTGCAGCCATTACTTACCTTCCTTTACTGATAGTATTTCAGGCTTTTGAGCTGCATGGTTGTGCTCGCTACCTGCGTACACCTTAAGGCGTAGCAAACGGTCTGAGCGCAGTTTGTTAACTGGCAGCATACCACGAACAGCCTTGGTGATCGCAAATGTAGGATCCTTTTCCATGTGCTCCTTCAGAGAAGTGGTCGTAAGACCGCCAGGGTAGTTACTGTGACGGTAATACTTCTTGTCTTCCATCTTCTTGCCTGTAACAACAATGTCCTGGGCGTTGATGATGACGACAAAGTCACCAGTGTCGATGTGATGCGTAAACATTGGCTTGCCCTTACCGGTCAGCAGTGTTGCTACAACGGTTGCAACACGGCCAAGTGGAGCTTCGCTTGCATCAATAACGTACCACTTGCGTGTGACGTCAGATGGCTTTGCGCTATAGGTTTTCTTCTTCATTATTCCTTCTCCTCCACTGGCTTCTTAGCCCGGGCAGGCTTAGCGACAGCTGGCTTTGGTGCTACTACGGGTACAGGTTTTGCAACCGGAGCTTCTTTGAGGTCATCAACGAAGCTAACACGTGCAAGCTGTGCATTGTCACCGCGGCGAAGCTTGGTGCGAACGACGCGGAGATGTCCGCTGTTTCGACCAGTAAGCTTTGGTGCAATTTCGTCAACCAACTTGTGCGCGGTTGCGATTGTCTGTAGGTCTGAAACGACCTGACGACGGTTGTGAAGGTCGCCCTTCTTTGCCTTCGTGATGAGCTTTTCAACGTAAGGCACAATTTCTTTAGATTTTGGCAGTGTTGTTTCGATCGCCTCATGCTTGATGAGAGACTCAGCTAAGCTCTTTATAAGAGCTCGGCGCTGGTCGCGCTCGCGATGAAACTTTCTACCTTTATATCCGTGACGATGCATGAGTTAGAGCTCCAATTCCGCCATCTTCTCTTTAACTTCGTCGAGAGCTTTGCTACCGAAGCCTTTGAGCTCACGGAGTTCGCTGTCGCTTAAGCTAAAGAGATCCTTAAGTGTATGAATGTCGTTGTTGATAAGCGCATTCGTTGTACGGGCAGACAGATTGAGGTCTTCAATTGGGGTCATGAGTTCTGCTGGGTCTTCACCCTCGCCGTTGCCACCATCATCAGCCTTAGTCAATGGAGCTGCAGTTTCGACGCGAGTCTGGCCTGCAAGCGCAGTGTACTGGTTAACGAGGATAGCAGCTGCTTCTTCGAATGCTTCGCTTGGTGTGATTGAACCGTCAGTGTCGATCGTGATAAGAAGTTTATCAAGGTCGGTCATCTGGCCAACACGGGTGTTTTCAACCTTGTAACGTACTCGAAGTACTGGGCTGAAGATTGCATCAACTGCAATCATGTCGCTGGTCTTACGAGCAGTGACTTCTTCGATAGTGCGGTAGCCGCGACCGGTTTCAACAACCAAGTCCATAACGAAGCTTGTCTTGTCGTCATCGATTGTAGCGATAACGTGCTCTGGGTTTACGATCTCGACATCGGCGTTAACTTGGATGTCACGAGCCGTGATAGCGCCCTTACCCTTCTTAACGATACGAAGGTTCTGGGTTTCGTTGCCGAATACGCGGAAACGTACAGACTTGAGGTTAAGCATGATATCAACGATATCTTCCTTAACACCAGGAACTGTAGTGAATTCGTGTGTAGCACCTTCGATCTTGAACGATGTAATAGCAGCACCGGCAATGCTTGAAAGCAGTACGCGTCGCAGACTGTTACCGAGTGTCATACCGTAACCGGTGTGCAAAGGCTCGATCGTGAAAGTAGCGCTGGTAGTACCGTGATCGGTAATATTGACGACTCCTGGGGTGTGGATCATTTTTGACATAGTCTCTCTTATAGCCTCCCTTTAACGTGAGTAGTATTCCACGATTAATTGTTCATTAATGTCTGCTTCTGCTTCTTCTCGTGTAGGCAGACCGG
>JAQGGX010000043.1 GCA_028289075.1 Candidatus Saccharimonadota bacterium
CTCCCAGGAGGATGCAGAGATAACTCCTCTCGAAGTAGAATTGCCAAACAGAGTTCCAACCGTAAAATCATGGAACGACAAGGCTTACGCCCCTGAAGTTGCCCATGCTATGCGGTTGATTCCGAGCGAACATATAGAAGCGTTTTTCGTAGCACGAATAAAAAAGGTTGGCAACAGCTAATTAAAGGCGTATATTCGGGAGTGATGAAAGCGCTACAGAACTATTTCTACTTTTGGTTTACAACCCCGCAATTGGCGGTTTGTTCTGTGCGTTTGACTAAAAACTAACTCACACTCGAACTTATGGAAGAAACCGCCACTTCGGCGGTTTTTTAATTTTCAGAAATAAGAAGAGCATAAAGAGAGACAACAATGCCATACGCACCAGAATTACCAACAAACCAGGAGTTAGAACAGCAATACCCACTCACTCCTGATGCCGAGCTTGAAATAGCAATGGCCAGAGAACGAATCGGCGGCATATTATCATTACGAGAATCTGGACTTGTCGCTATTGTCGGCCCTTGTGCAATGACCGAAGACACACAAATTATCCAAGCGGAAGGTGATGAGTACAGCGAACTCACCATAGATGAAAAAGGTTTATACGTTGTGCATCGTATGCCAACCTGGAAGCCGCGCACGAATCCAAATGAGTGGCACGGACTTGAAACAACAAATCCGGAGCTGGCCTACAAAACACTTATAACTCAAGCCATTCGCGGTGCGGGTGTAAGTATCGAAATTGGCCGAAAAGAACATGCAGACCGTTATGGAAAAGCATTAGTACTTGGCTGGTTCGGTGGCCGTAATGTCCAAAAGGGCCACATGATGGAGGAGGTAGCCCTTGCAGAAGAGAACCTAGATCTGCCGCTTGCCGTAAAGAATGGCCTTAATGGTGAAATAGATGAAGCGTTAGCGCACGTTGACCGTCTGAACCGTTTGCGCCAAGAACGCAGTGATGATGCAGCACCCGTTGTGCTCCTATACCGTGGTGGCGAGAATGCCGAAACACCTGAAGCATGGGAACGGCAATACTGCGAAGCACTGAAACGAACAATGGGAGCAATGATTGTCGATATTGCCCATGGTACCGAAATGGCCCATGATCCAAATGGCAAATTCAAGAAATCCGTAGAAGGTCAGGAAGCGGCATTACAGCACGTTCTGGACATTGCTAATAGTGGCCTGACGCCTGCCGGTATTATGTCAGAAGCAAGCAATGCCCACAGTCCAACCGATCCAGTGATGCCAGTAGAGGGTGTAGTTTCTGGTGTGCGCCGTTTGCACACTCAAAGAATGAATGTACTAACTAGCGTCTCATAAGATATAATGAAGTAAATGAAACCAGTAATATTGACCGGCCTTCGGGCAAATAATGACCTAACAATTGGAAACTACCTTGGCGCAATCCTGCCTATGATAGATATGGCCAAGAGCAAAGCTGGTGAATACCAGGTAAACATGTTCGTACCTGACCTTCATAGCTTTACCACGCCAATTGACCACGCTCAGCTCCAGGAACAGATCATGCACAACTTGCGTGTCTTTGTAGCTGCTGGATTACCAATCGATCACGATGATGTCTACGTATATCGTCAAAGCTATATCTCAGCACATTCTGAGCTGACCTGGATCCTCGACTGCTTTACCGGTTTTGGTGAAATGAACCGTATGACCCAGTTCAAAGACAAGTCAGCCAAACTTAATGAAGATCGTATTAGTATCGGTCTATTCAACTATCCGGTGCTAATGGCGGCAGATATTTTGCTCTACAACGCTTCCTATGTGCCAGTTGGCGATGATCAGACGCAGCATCTAGAGTTCACTCGTGATATTGCAACCCGCATGAACAATCAGTTCGGTGAGTTGTTTGCGGTGCCATTAGCAGTGCCAAAACAACATGAATTCTTTGGCAAAGATCAGGGACTCCGTGTCCGTGATCTCATGGAACCAACCAAGAAAATGAGTAAGAGCGATGAAACCGGTAAAGGTGTCGTATTCTTATCCGACACTCCTGAAGCAGCTACCAAAAAAGTCATGAGTGCCACAACTGACAGTTTTGGTGAAGTGAAGTTTGATATGAAGGAACGTCCTGGCATCAGCAATTTACTTCAGATCCTTGCACTTCTTAGTAATCGACCACAAAACGAAGTTAATGCAGAGTGGGAAGGCAAAACCAGTTATGGTGATCTCAAGAAAGCAGTAGCAGAGGTTGTTTCTACATTCCTGACTGATTTTCAGGCTCGACTGGCGGGTGTTGATGACCAGACGCTGCTAGCTAAGCTCGAAGCTTCTGAAACAGCGATGCAAAGTGTAGCCGGACAAACACTCTATAAGGCACAATCAGCTGTAGGATTGCGACCAAAAGTATGATGACAATTACTGTTTCTACTGATCAAGCGGGCATGCGACTTGATATGTTTGTCATCGACCAGATGCCTGAGCTCAGTCGTTCGTTCGTGACGACATTGATCAAGCAAGGACGTGTTCTTTTGGAAGGTGAATCAACCAAGACGGGGGAGAAAGTAAAGCTCGGTCAGACCGTTACCGTTGATTATGATGTACAGACAATGCAGGAAATCCCAGAGATAGACTTGCCCGTTTTGTACGAAGATGATGACTGTATCGTTATTAATAAACCAGTCGGTGTACTAACCCATAGTAAGGGCGCATATAACCCGGAGGCAACAGTCGCAACATTTATAGCGGATAAGATAACTGATGAGAATCTATCAGGCGACCGTGCGGGTATCGTGCATCGACTCGACCGACCGACTTCGGGCGTCATCATTGCTGCAAAGCACGCTGAAGCTCTCTCATGGTTACAAAAGCAGTTCTCTGACCGTAAGGTCAAAAAGACCTACGTCGCACTGACGGGGGGTCATCTCAATCCTGAAGAGGCAGTCATCGATATGCCAATTGAACGTAATCCAAAAGAGCCAAAAGCATTTAGAGCAGGGCTCGGTGGGCGCCCAGCTGTCACGCACTACAAAGTTACCCATAGGTTGAACAAGCACGACTTTGTCGAACTTTATCCAGAAACAGGCAGAACCCATCAGTTGCGCGTACATTTGAGCCAAGTCGGCCACCCGATAGTCGGCGACACGCTGTACAAAGGCGAGACCTCTGAACGCATGTACCTCCACGCACGTGTCCTAGAAATAACGTTGCCAAACCGTGAACGTAAAGTCTTCACAGCCGAAACACCCATCGAATTCGCTAAATACCTGGAAGAAAACAGCTAATGTTACTCCAATCTGCGACCAGACAGCACATTGATAACATTTTAGTAAAACCAGCTCACGCAATCAAGCACACAGGAGAGTTTGGCGCTGGCAAAGCCTATGTCGCAAAATTCAAAATTCCCGGCGTGCTTGGCAAAAGCGAAGAAAAGCTTCAGGATCACCCATACTACAAGCTTCTAAGCCCCACCAAAAGCACACTGTCAATCGATCAAATCCGTGTTCTTAATAGTTTCTTGTCTCTAAAAACCGTAGGTAAAAGCAACATCAAGCGAGCAATCCTTATAGAAGACGCTCATACCATGACGGTAGAAGCACAGAATGCTTTGCTCAAACTCCTCGAGGAACCGCCACGTGACACCGTATTTGTACTAACCGCCGTTGGCAGAACACTGAAGCCGACTATTTACTCTCGAGTGCAGCTGACGCGCATTCATCCCGTTAGTGCGACTGAGGCGATAGAGTATTTCAAACCCCTCGGTTATGCAGAAAAAGACATTATCCGGTACTTCCATATAGCAAACGGCGCAGTCGGGCTTATGCATTCATTACTGTCGGGTGACGAAACGAACCTTTTGGCCGAGAGTATCGACCATGCAAAACAGCTGCTAGGGCAAACTGCCTATGAGCGTCTCGCCAAAGTTGATCAGCTCAGCAAAAAGCCTGATGAAGTAGAGTTATTGCTCTATGCATTCAAGCGCATTTGTTTGAGCGCCCTCGAACAAGCAGCTACTAAACAGGAACAAATGCAAGTTGAGCGCTGGCAATTCAGGGTGCAGCAGATACTTGATGCTCAGAGAAATTTAAAGGCAAATGCTAACCAGAAGCTACTCTTAGCGAACTTATTTGTTAACTTATAGTATAATTAGATTACTATGCTTGAACTAGCTGTTGTGGTGGGCTTTGGATTTATGACATTTCGTGCGGCAAACTTGCGCGAAGATGAACTTGGTGACTTCTCAAGAAAATTAAGCGACAAGCTTGGTCGCCTCTGGGATATTGCACACCAGGGAATGCGTGAAAACCGTTTCTTGCGTGCAGAAAAAGCCCTATTAACTATCCTGAAAATCGATGAAAAGAACGCAGCGGCATACAACCGTCTGGGTATTTTGTATGCCAAACAGAAGGAATACAAAGACGCTATCGATTGTTTTGAAATTGCATCGTCTATTGAGCCAACCGCATCAAGCCTTCACAACCTTGGTCTTATCTATTACGAGACAGAAAACTACCAGAAGGCAGCGTCTGCTTTTGAACAAGCTTTGAAGCTCGAAGATAGCCTAGCCGCACGTCATATTGCCTATGCGAAAGTGCAGGAAAAGCTCAACAATGAAAAATTAATGATTCAGGAGCTAGAGAAGGCAGTAGAGCTTGAACCAAACCATGAGAGCTACACACTACTCATGAAAGGTTATGAAGCCGTCGGTATGCAGGCAGAAGCTGATCAGATTGAAGAACGTCTGACCAAACTTGTCGTACCAGCTGGGCGTCCAAAACGAGTACTTAGACCCAAGCGCGTCGTTATCTAGCTTCGTATCTTTTGATAAATTAAAAACAACCTTCCCTAGGGAGGTTGTTTTTTATTGATTCAAACTGGAGCCACGATGGGGATTTGAACCCCAGACCCCCTCCTTACCATGGAGGTGCTCTACCACTGAGCTATCGCGGCAAAATTACTCAGGTGATTGTAACAAATTTACCCCTGAAAGCCAATGGGTGTTATATAACACCATTTTTAGGGTTATACTGCCAGTATCATGTTTTATCATTACGTAGGCTGGGTGAGTAGTATTCTGACTGTTCTGGAGAATAGTTTTCCTTGCAGATACCGTAGTGTTTATGAGTACTTAAAATTTGAATGTATATTTCAACTGGCTTTGATTGTACTTATTGGTTTGCCGGTCTCCTTACTCTATATCCTGGTTATTGCGTTACCTATTCCAGATGCCCTTAAGATATTCGGCTTAACGGGCATCTGCGCAACCTTTATTGCTACATTGGCGATAGCTCTCTTGAAGAAAGTCATTCAAGGGAAGGACTATAGGTACTAGAGAGGTTAAAGCTCTTTAGGCTAGTTCTTTTATAGTAGAGCCGATTCTTTATCAATCCGCTTGTCTAAGCTGTGCATAGTTTTGCTGAACTCGGCGGCTAAGCCTATCTTATATTTATCAGCAAGTACCAATACTGACCATAAATAATCGGATATAAGGTGGAGCCATCGGCAACGTAGTTTAGCTGTTTGGTATGTAGCCCAGCAGGTATTCCATAGTGCCCTTAGCGTCGCAATTGCTGGTGTTGCTTAAAAAGTGCTTTGAGCTCGCATTAACACAGCGATAGAGAGGGTCGGTATTTGCCTGTTGGGTGGTGTATACCCAACCAAGCGACCGTGTCCGAACGATGCCGCCACCACAGCCGCTGCTAGTAGGAACTGCATACCAGTCCGAGCCATACTTGCATTCGTCCACTTGAATGGATGATGCACCTGCAGGCGCTTTCGTCATCATAAAGCCCAAGTCATCCACTGCACCCCAGGCGCCCTCCACGGGGCCAATAGTTGAGCGCAGCTGGCCGCTAGAGGTATCTTCCCAAGTCGTTAGTGCATTGCCAACCTGAAAGGGTGGCGGTGATGACAAGTACGTTAGATATACGGTTTGCTTCACGAAATAGCTATTTTCTTCAATTTTGCTGCCTGGCGGCGTATAGCGGTACCACAGTGCAAATTGGTCGCCCACGTTATTACTGCCGTCAGCGGGACTACCGCTGTATCCGTCGCCGTTGTTTGCTAAACTAAAATAGGAAAGGAGTGGAGAGGGGGTTGTGAGGCTACGATCCCATACCTGCTCTGTATCGTTATACGATATCAGCGGTTCATTGAGCTTAGTAAAGTCGACTTTGTTGTCAGAAAAGTAGATGGTCACGCCGTCATTGTTTACACTGTCACCGTTAACTTCGCCGCCTATAAGCATTACTCGGTTTTGCGGTGTCCAATAGCCAACGCCTTTGCCCTCACCGCCAACTCCCGCTAGAAGGTCAGCGCCGCCCGCCAAGCCGGCAGAACCCCATGCCATTCCATTGTATTTATACCAAGAGCCCGGACCGATACTCCAACTAGGTGCTCGGGCAACAATTGTTCTTCGAGTTTCAACCCAGCCGGACGTTTCATAATCCCAGCTCTGAAGACAGTAGGCGTATAAGTAGCCGTCATGACCATCAATAAACTGACAATCACCGTCGCCCGTAACTTGTCCGCTAGTAGGCGCCTTAACACCGCTGATTATAGTACCCCAGTTTGTCCACGTAGCCCCGTTGTCAGTGGATGCCGAAATCCTCATGGATTTGTTAGTTTTCATAGAGTTAGCGCGATAGTCACAGTTATCTTCATGGTGCACGAGAGCAATAAGATTAGAACCAACTTTTTGGGTATTAAACATCCAGTTACCGCAATCGGTTTTTGCAATTGCTGGCGATGGGGTGCCACTAATAGCATCTTGCGTTGATCCTGTGACGGCCCGCGTCCAGCCACCGACTTCATCATCCCCGCCTATTTCAAAGAATGAGTGCCACACCCCGAGAGAGTCTTTATATTGGCTGAGAGGGCTATCGAAGTACGCCGGACCGCGCAGTACTTTGGGTTGTCCCAAACGGATTGAAACGTTGTTAACATTAAAGCTGGGTGCTGACTGAGCGTGAACTTTCCAAACTAATCCTGGCGCCACTAAGATCGCAAGGATCGTAATGATGACTGTAAATATTAACAGATACCAGTGTCGGGTTAAGATGTTATGACCATCCTTCATATCGCACCCCCAGCTTTATACTTAATTCTACTGTAATTCTTATGCTAATTTTAGTATACGCCGGGGGCATTAGTTAACAAAATTAACCAACAAAAGTCATTGCTTATTCTCAATTAGTAAAAGACCTGTCTACTCACGGGTCTTTTACTGGTGCAGTATTATTCGTGTAAGCGTAACTTTTCCCAGA
>JAQGGX010000079.1 GCA_028289075.1 Candidatus Saccharimonadota bacterium
CAAAGCCAATTTTCATGACTTAAGTACAGCCTCCTTGTAGAGTTTTTCGTACTGGTCGATCACGTTTCCGTAACTGAATTGTTTGATATAACCTTCTGCCCACTTCTTCCATAAAGCGCGGAGCTCTTCGTCGTATAAGAGGAGCGATATCTTCTGAGCAAAAGCCTCAGTGTCTTTTGGGTCAACGAGTGACAGGCGTCCCCGGTCTTTCATAACAGAAGTGTACCCCGGATTATTGCCAGCAACGAGCGGAACACCGCAGGCCATGGCTTCGAGCAATACAATGCCGAAACTTTCACCATACAAAGCTGGCGAAACAAACAGATCCGCTTCGCTGAGCAAACGAAGCTTCTCATCTTCTTCTATGTACCCAAGGAATTCAACATTGGTTAAGTTCAACTCTTCAGCTTGCAGGGTAAGTTTCTGGCGATCGGGCCCGTCACCGGCGATAAGCAGCTTTGCTTCTGGGTGCATGACTTGCAGGCGTGCCATTGCATCAAGCAGGTATTTGACACCTTTGCGCTTTTCGAGACGTCCGACGTAGAGAATTACAGGTTGGTCACTCACTTTTGCACGTCCTTTGCAGGAGTAACGATTGAGATCAATGCCGTTCGGGATCAAATGAACAGGTTGGTCAGTAATACTCTTGACATACTCTGCGGCTGCATCCGATACGGCAGTGAGGTAGTCAAGATCTTTGAGTACTCCACGGGTATACGGTGTTATAAACATTTCAATCGTACGACTGACAAACGTATCAGGTAATTTCGCATGAAACGTTGCAATGTTGACGCTTTGGCTGCGGGCAAGGATCTGGCGACTCAGGATGGGCACCCACGGCTCGTGGAAATGGAGAATATCAAACTTTTCTTCTTCAAGTACCGCTTCGAGCGCTTCATTATTAACGCTCACTGATACTTGCGCTGTTGTGTGCAGTGGTGTTTTTACGTCACGGGACCGGCCCAAGAAGATAATACCGTCGTGCTGTTCGGTCTGGTAAGCGACGCCCGGCTGCGGAGTAATAATGCGCACGTCATATCCACGTCGTGCCAGTTCATCATAACTGGCACGAACACATTCCTGGACGCCTCCGCCCTTGAAAATGTTATAGGGGCAAACTAACCCGATCTTCATATGATCAGTATTATATCAGGCAACGGCCTTTGAGAGGAGTCGTCTCATCTTTGAAGGCATGAATGGTGCAGCCGCTTTAGCATCCGCCACCACTGTTGGAGCATGCCCATCCATCTTTGATTTAATCATATAAACTTTTCCATAAATAACACTTAAATGCTCTTCAACGATCGAATTATTGAAGTAGCGGTCTTCGTCGACTGCAATATGGTAAACCGGTAGAGGCACCTGTGCGTTGCACAAATCAACAGTAAGCATCGTAACCGAAGTCTCCATATACGTGCGCACATCATTACACTGCCAGAGGTGCACCTCAAAATCAATACGCCGGTTACGCTCTTCTGTGTCTGCATCTTTCATTTTGACATGCTTATCGGCCACAAGCGTATAGGCAGCTTTAATAAACGGACGCTGTAAGGCCACATGACGGGCAAACCAGGCCGCAACAGGATTGGAAAAAATTGCTCCACCAGTTCGAAGTAACCAGTAATTACGGCTGCTGAATTTGAAATCATCTTTGTGCGCAAACCCGACTATACTGACGACCATATCAACTTTATTAACCAGTTCCGGATATTTTTGCAACATCCGAGTTACTACGAGGAATCCAAAAGACATACCCATAATAGTCAAACGCTTGCGCTTATAACGCAGTTTTATGAACGAAGCGAGGTAATCGGCTAGATTATCAAGTGTAGGTTTGTGGCCAATCCTATAGAAGCTTTCCATACCGCCAAATCCGGGTAGATCAGGAAGCGTAACGGCACCGTACTGGTTCAGGTCTTCAGCTAGGCCAAACATACGTTCGATACTGGCATGGTGACCATAAATAAGTAGTATCTCTCGCTTCTTATTTGCGGGAGCAGGCAAACGCAACATTCGCCCCTGTAATCCATTCATATACAAGGGTGCGATAAAATCAGCCGGGTTGAGCGGTTTTCGTTTAGCCATAGTTCCTGCAACTGTACGCTATAAGAGGTAGTGTGCGCAAGCAAAAAACTGATGTAATTTAAGAAAATTACCTACTCTAATTCAAAACTCTTTCCTAACATAACTGAAAGGTTTCGGCATGCCCTTACAGGGCTACTTCGCCCGACTTACTTTTTTGTCTAAGAAGTATCTAAATAAAGAAAAGATTAGTTTTCGCGGAGAACGTCTGTTCCAACCCAAACGTATTCCCAAGGCTCTGGCTCAGGGCCCTGCATGTCAGTGCCTTCTGGATAGCTTGGTATCCAGCCATTTTCTTTGGCTTTCTGGTAATTATTAGCACTGATCCATTTGTAGCACTTACTGGAGAGAAATGCTCCGCTTCCGTCTTCACACCACAGATCTATGGTGTAGCCCGTATGGTGCCGTGAATAACCGGGAGGAGCAGTCATATCAAGCGTGCTTTCGATTATATTATTAGACACGCCAGCAGCGATATACGAGGGGTTCGTGCCCTTTGCGTATAAACGCGACGTGAACAAATTACGCTGATACTCAGGTGGACGGTAGGCCGAAATGATACTCAAAGGATAGCCGTCTTTATGCGCCTGATCCTTCATGGATTTCCATGACGAGGCTGCAAGCGGCTGCAATAGATCGTCACCATCAAGACGTGGTTCATTAATCTTTACGATGGCATTTACTGGGATACTGCCGAGATGATAGCCTCTTGATTCGGCAATTTGCCTGATAATCTTATCCGCATCCGGGTTACCGGTTATAGAAGGAGCATCGGTTTCATGGATCGGTTGCACGTTAGGGTATGCTACCGTGCGATAGAGGTTTTTGAACTCTTCTCCCGTAAATTTCTTGAACGGTCGGTTGTTCAGCGATTGTGCTTGCACGCCTGTCACCGGAGCATGTTTAGCCGCTGGCTTTGCAGATGGGGAATCAGGCCTGCTCGACAAATAATGCAGAGTACCAAAAACTAAGCCGCCGGCAACCAATACAGTAGCCAGTCGTACAAAAGGTCGCTTATCACGGGTTTTTGGTTTTTTGAATGAATTAAACTGATGAGGCTCCAAAACTCGCATAACCATTTTAGTATACTGCACATCTGCCGGATTTAAAGATAAGAAGTTTTTATCCTCCACTATAAAAATACAAAAACACTAGTAAGTACTTTTTGGAGTCTTTCAGAAGCTCTCAGCCAGGGCACAGCCCCACCGCCTTCCGTGTCCGCAATAGCACTCCAGCCGTTCACGACGCAGGGTGCGCAAAACGAGCATTGAGCTGGTCAAAGAACGCAGGAGTAGCGGCAAGCTGTCTGATTTCTTTGGCAAG
>JAQGGX010000097.1 GCA_028289075.1 Candidatus Saccharimonadota bacterium
TTGGCACCTCGATGTCGGCTCATCTCATCCTGGAGGGGGAGCACCTTCCAAGGGTCCGGCTGTTCGCCGGTTAAAGAGGTACGTGAGCTGGGTTCAGAACGTCGTGAGACAGTTCGGTTTATATCCGGTATGGACGCAAGGAAATTTGAGAGAATCTGTCCCTAGTACGAGAGGACCGGGATGGACGCACCGCTGGTGTACCAATTGTTCTACCAAGGGCATTGTTGGGTAGCTATGTGCGGACTAGATAAGCGCTGAAAGCATATTAAGCGCGAAACTAATCTCAAGATTAGATTTCCCTATGAGGACACTGAAAGACGATCAGTTTGATAGGCGCAAGGTGGAAGTGCGGGAACGTATGGAGCCGAAGCGTACTAATAGTCCCATTGACTTTTTACGATCTCTCACAAGCAGAGCGTTGCTCTTGTTTGTGAGAGAGAGTGCATTGACTAGTTATTGGTGTAACAAACACCAGGCGTTTGCCATCAAAATATTCCAAACCCGTGTCAGTAACACATCAACCTTTGATGAGATAGATTATCTCGTTAATGGTTGGTGCCCATGGCGCGAGGGCTACACCTGTTCCCATGCCGAACACAGAAGTTAAGCCTCGCTGCGGTTACAATACTTGGGGTTCACCCCTGGGAAAATAGCACGGTGCCAAATTATAGAATAAGCCATCCGAATAGGGTGGCTTTTCTCTTTATAAGGGCTGAAGTATTTTATACTTTTGCAGAGTAAAAAGGACTTCCGAATAGGAGGTCCTTTTTCTTTTTGCTGTTTTTTAGAGTAAACTTTAGGTGATAAAGATTAAACAAACATTCATGAACAAAAACGTTCACCGTCTTCATAAACATATTACAATCGTTTCTTCAGTTATGCTCATGCTACTAGTCGGCGTGTGGTATGGTTTTGCTTTCGTAGAGCATACAGACCCCTCTGAGGCTGCATCATGCACAATTGACGCTAAACTGGTCAACTCTTGCCGGCCGTGGCTTGGAGCGGCCGCAGGAAGCTATCCGGGCGTGGGATCTACTCAGAATCAAATCCTTGCGCATGAGTCACGTATTGGCCGGAAGGTTGATATTGCCCATATGTATCATCCGGTAGGGAATCGACCACTTTCTGCAGAGAATAAGTATTTCGTAAATCGCGCGAACACTATTCTATCGGTTACGTGGAAACCAGGTGGCGACAGTTGGGCCTCGGCAGGTGGTGGTGATGCTGCTGTCAACGCAGCTATTGATGCGACGGCCGATGATTTTAAATCAATGGGCTCAACCAAAATTATGCTGACACTGGCACACGAGCCAGAGGATGATGTAAGCGGCGGGGCTTCTGGATGTACGACATATAAAGGTACCGCTGGTACTCCCGCGGACTACCGTGCAATGTGGCACAATGTTCGTAATCGCTTTGATGCTAAAGGGGTTACCAATGTTGTCTGGGTGATGAACTACATGGGCTTCTCAACGTGGGACTGTATGATTGATGACTTATGGCCGGGTAATAGTTATGTCGACTGGGTTATGTGGGATCCATACACTGAAAACGGGGATTTTAACGGTCTTATAAGTCGCTTTTATAATTGGCTCAACAGCAATAGCTCTAGCAACTATGCATATACTTCAAAGCCATGGGGAATAGCCGAATGGGGCAGCTGGCATAACGCGACGCAGGCGAGTACGTATAATCTTTATCAAGGCGCCAAAGCTGCTGTAGAAGCGAACACATTCCCGAGGCTGAAGGCTTACATCATATTTGACTATGGAGCTACTACTCGCATTCATTACGACAAGGATGGCAATACGGATAGTGTGGAGCTCAACGCGTATAAGACATTTGCCAACAGCGCTACGTTCTCCGAGCCCACAACAACCCCTCCTTCAACCCCTCCCGGCACACCCCCTTCTTCGTCTGGCGGATCAAATAATAACCCAGGCCCTGGGACGCCAGCCAACCCTTCGCCAGCCGCTGGCTCTCCAAACAATGTAACAGCTACGACCGGGCAGGTTGTGGTGAGTGCCGACACGCAGACTGAGCTTAATGGCGGTCTTGTTGTGCTTGATCCTCAGAACGTCACCGATCCAGAGCGTATTAAAAATATCCAAAAAGTCGAGTATTACGAAGGGGGCAAGCTGATCCAGACGGTAACCGAACCACCATTTGCCCTTGACAGCAGTAAGCTGAATCCAGGTAGCCATTCAATTACTGAGCGTGTGTACTTCAAGGATGGCACTCAGTCTGAGCGTTCCCAGGTGCTTTCCGTGCAGAATACAACCACTCAGGTGCCTCCCGAAAAAAAGAGTATATCA
Organism: Candidatus Saccharimonadota bacterium; assembly: GCA_028289075.1. Lineage (GTDB taxonomy): Bacteria > Patescibacteriota > Saccharimonadia > Saccharimonadales > JAQGGX01 > JAQGGX01. The sequence continues at coordinate 2,316 of JAQGGX010000097.1, forward strand.
CCAAGAATGATCATAGGCTCAAGTATCGCAGGCTTAGCGGGGCTAAGTACACTAATATATTTCACACGTGGTATGTGGCTGAGTGTATGGAGCCGGTTGTTCGGTAAAAATAACGTACCGCCGAGCACTGGTGGTTTTCCAACGCAGATAATCTACCCTGGTGCGCCAAAAACGTAGGGCAGTTATCCCCTGCTTTACTCTTTTCAATAGATGATTCTTATGGTGTAGCATAATTATTACAACAGTATCATTGCTGTTTCTTTAGTAGACTGAAATTCCAAAGTAAGGAGAGGGGATAACATGGGGCGGTCTATTAGTTGGTTCAGCCAACAGGTGTGTATATGGGTAGTGCTTGTAGCTACTGGCGCAAGTTTCTTGTTGCCGGTTTTTATAACAACAGCAGCGTATGCTGAAGGTGCGTCGGCACCTGTCTGTACTATTAGTGATAAGCTGGTCAACTCTTGCCGGCCGTGGCTTGGGGCAGCAGTAGGGAATTATCCCGATCTTCCTGCCGGTCATGAAAACCAAATTTACGCGCACGAAGAACGCATTGGGCGTCCATTGGATATTGTCCATCTGTATCACGTACCAGGAGAGCGACCGCTGTCTGACGAGGATAAGCTGTTTGC
>JAQGGX010000011.1 GCA_028289075.1 Candidatus Saccharimonadota bacterium
TTGGCAAGTGGTAGCGCACATCCGGAGTTAACACAGGCAACCGCGGACTATATGGGGGTAAAGGTCTGGGATGTGGTGCATCGCCAACATGCAGACGGTGAATTGTACGTGCATTATAAAAAGACGATTCGTGGCAAGGACGTATTTATTATGCAACCTCATGTGGCTGCTGATGGACGATCCCCGCAGGATGCTATATTTGAACATTATTTGTTGATAGATGCAGCTAGGCGGGCTTCCGCTAATAGTATCACTGCCGTTGCGCCACTCTATGGCTATGGCCGAAGTGATCGTAAGGTGGAAGGCCGTGAACCTATCGGCGCTGCACTTAATAGCTATCTACTTGAGAAGGCTGGTGTAAACAGGATTGTTTCCGTTGAGTTGCATTCCGCTCAGGTTCAGGGTGCATTCCCAGGGCCCTTTGATCAGTTGACAGCAGGACCAGTGTTATGCGAAGAGCTTATAAAAACGCATATACAAGGGAAAGACCTAGATAAGTTTCTTGTGGTATCACCGGATTTGGGTGGGGTAAAGATTGCTGAACGCTATGCAGATGAATTACAACTCCCATGGGTACCGATGTTTAAGAAGCGTGATCCTAAGGGCTCTGACCGTGTTACTCGCTCTAATATAACGGTTCCAGAGGCTGATGGTCGCATATGTTTCCTTCCTGATGATTTAATCGCAACTGGAGGTACGCTTGTTAGTGCCGCAACAATACTGAAAGAGTCAGGTGCAGAGAAAGTTATTGCTGTTGCAACCCATGGAACATTCTCGGATAGTACCTTTACTAATTTGAGACAGGATGTGATTGATGAGGTTGTTATAACCGATACAGTGCCGATGCGCTATGCTCAGGAGAGGTTGGATCATAAGCTTCGTGTCGTGTCTGTTGCGCCACCAATTGGTCAGGCAATAATAGAAATAGCTACCGGCGGCTCAGTCTCTAAGCTCTTTGGTGGTCACAATCACAGCTAAGATACTGGCATATAGTAGGCATGACTCGTATAATTGATACTCATGTCTGAGACTACTGTACCGATTCATGTTGGACTGATTATGGACGGCAATCGCCGTTGGGCGAAAGAGCAGGGGCTCCTCGCGCTTGCTGGCCACGAAAAGGGGATGCAAACCCTGGTAGACGTATCGCTGCATGGTTTTGAAAACGGCGTGCAGTATATTTCTGCTTATGCGTTCTCTACAGAGAACTGGTCCCGTACGCAAGAAGAGGTGAGTTACCTCATGGGACTTATCCTGAAGGGCGTTGAGCGATACCTCGACATATTCCACGAGGCTGGAATCAAAATTGTATTCCTTGGGAGTCGTGAGGGTGTGAGTGAACCTGTTATAAAAGCCGCCGAAAAGACTGAAGAGCGCACCAAAAACAATACAAATGGTACGCTCGCAATATGCTTTAACTACGGCGGGAAAGAAGAAATTGTCCATGCGGTGAAGCAAATCATGGAGCAAGGCGTAAAACCAGAAGAAGTCACAGCGGATGTGATTGCCGGCGCGCTCTACTATCCTGAGGTGCCGCCAGTGGATTTGTTGATTCGTACCTCTGGAGAGCAAAGAACAAGTGGTTTTATGCTGTACAGAAGTGATTATGCCGAACTATTATTTATACGTAAGCATTGGCCGGATATGAATAAAGAAGATTTTAATAATGCACTAGCTGAGTATGCTGCGCGGAAAAGGAGATTTGGTAAGTAGATGTCTGTACTGTTACTGATTATTGGGCTATTACTGTTTGTCGGATTAGTTGTTTTGCACGAATTTGGACATTTCATCATGGCACGCCGCAATGGTGTTGAGATAGAAGAATTTGGTATTGGATTTCCGCCACGGGCATGGGCTAAGCGTATCCGTGACAAAAAAGGTGAATATGATTTCAGCATCAACTGGTTGCCACTCGGTGGGTTCGTCAAACTCAGAGGCGAACACGAGATGGATACTGAAAAAGGTACATTTGGTGCAGCGTCATTATCTGCCAAAGTAAAAATTATGCTGGCAGGTGTGGTCATGAACTTGATCACTGCTTTTGTGCTCCTCACATTCCTTGCACTCGTAGGCATCCCGAAACTTATTGATAACCAGTTTACTGTGACGAATGACACCAAGGTTGTGAAGCACGAAGTGCTTGTAGGTTACGTTGAACCAGGTTCTCCTGCTGAGAAGGCAGGGTTGCAGGCCCGTGATGAGATCGGAAGCATCGGTCCTGTGAACGGCCAGCAGGTAGCGCTGGAATCAAGCAAGAACCTTCCTGAAGTAACCAAGCAATATGCAGGCCAGCAGGTTGAGATATCCTATCGTCATAATGGAGAAGCAAAGGTTTCAACCACACAGCTACGCTCTACTGGGGAAGTAGAAGCAAGTCTGAAAACAGATAGTCCAAAAGGTTACCTAGGTCTTGCTCCGACTGAGTATACCGTGCAGCGTTCAACCTGGTCTGCTCCTGTGGTGGCTGCAGGACTTATGAAGCAGTTTACTGAACTTACCTATAAGGGTCTAGGATCTGCCGTAGCGGGGCTTGCTTCGGGTGACACTAAAAAAGCTACTGAACAAGTGTCTGGTCCGGTTGGTATCTTTGTACTGATCAAAGAAGGTACGTTCCTTGGCCCTGAGTTTATTCTGATGATTATAGCCGTGATTTCTCTGACACTCGCGCTCATTAACGTGCTGCCGATACCGGCACTCGATGGTGGTCGATTGTTCCTGATTTTGGCATTCCGTGCGGTGCGCAAGCCCCTCACACCGAAGCTCGAAGAATGGATTAACGGCATGGGCTTTGCGGCACTGATGCTTCTGTTTGTGCTCATTACGATTGTCGATGTGAAACGGTTTTTCTAGGTGGAAGAGAAGCCTTCAGCTTTTAAACGAGTAACATGGGGACCTATCGCGGCTATTGGCGTGACGGTATTGGTGTACTTTGCTGCGCAGATCCTGGGTAGTATCCTCGCGGGTATCTACCCGCTTCTGCAGGGGTGGAGCGTTGATCGTACAACTGACTGGCTGGCGCATTCGGTGCATGCTCAGTTCATCATGGTGCTACTCGTTGAGGTAATCACTGTGTGGTTTATCTGGCTATACTTACGTCACAAGAAAGCATCTTTCCGTGACATTGGACTTCGCAAACCTCAAATCCGCGATATAGGCCTCGCTATAGCGGGGTTCGCAGCGTACTTTGCTATATACCTTGTGACGCTCACGGTGATTAAGTCGTTTGTACCGGGATTAAATCTAGAACAGGAACAAGAGCTTGGCTTCAGCAAGACTACTGTCGGATGGAGTCTGGGCTTAATATTTGTAAGCCTGGTTATTCTGCCGCCAATTGTCGAGGAGATTGTGTGCCGTGGTTTTCTGTATACCGGTCTTCGTAGCAAGTTGGCATTCCTGCCGGCGGCGATTATTACCAGTATTATGTTTGCGTGCGCACACTTGCAGTGGGGTAGCGGCAATGCGCTGCTGTGGGTAGCGGCAATTGATACGTTTATCTTATCGATGGTGCTGGTGTATTTGAGAGAACGGACCGGAGCCTTAGGTGCGCCGATCTTTCTCCATATGATCAAAAACGGTCTAGCATTTGCAGTACTGTTTGTTATTAAGTAGAATAACAGGTAAATGAACCATTTGTCTTTTCTCCCTTGTATGGCAATGCCGGCCCCGTGCCGACATATTTCTTAATTATTATTCTTATTTCTATTACCTAAAAGGGAGAACAACATGAGGCTATCGCAATCATTTACCAAAACTCGCAAACAAGCTCCTGCAGATGAGCAGGCCAAAAACGCTCAACTACTGATAAAGGCTGGATTTATTCATAAAGAGATGGCTGGCGTGTACGCATATCTGCCACTTGGCCTTAGGGTTGTCGAGAACATTAAGCAGATCGTGCGTGATGAGATGAACGCTATCGGTGGTCAGGAAATTATTATGACCGCTTTGCAGCGCAAGGAACTTTGGGAAAAAACTGATCGTTGGGACGACGAAAAAGTTGATGTCTGGTTTAAGTCACAGCTGAAGAATGGTACTGAAGTCGGCTTTGGTTGGTCTCACGAAGAGCCGATCACTGACATGATGCGCAACTATCTATCGAGTTATCGTGACTTGCCTGCATATGCGTACCAGTTCCAGACTAAATTACGAAACGAGCTTCGTGCTAAGAGCGGTATCATGCGTGGTCGCGAATTTGTAATGAAAGATATGTATTCTTACTCCGTAAGTGATGAAGCGCACCAGAAGTTCTACGATGCAACTATTCAGGCATACTTGCGTATCTTTGATCGAGTGGGACTTGGTGATGAAACGTATCTGACGTTTGCGTCAGGCGGTGCGTTTACACAGTTTAGCCATGAATTCCAGACGGTTACCGACGTGGGTGAGGACACGATTTATATACATCGCGGCAAGAAACTTGCCATCAACCAAGAAGTATTAACCGATGAGGTTATGGCTCAACTTGGCGTGAAGCGCGAAGAGCTTGAAGAAGTCAAAGCAGTTGAAGTAGGGAACATCTTTAGCTTTGGTGGAACTAAATCAGAACAGCTTGATCTTCATTTTGTTGATGAAAATGGGGAGACAAAGCCTGTTATCCTCGGTTCTTACGGTATTGGAATTACTCGGCTTGTGGGTGTTATCGTTGAGCACTTTGCTGATGAAAAAGGTTTAGTGTGGCCGGAAAATATTGCGCCTGCCAAAGTATACATTGCACGCCTCGGGGATAATGAAGCGGTAATTGATGCAAGCGAGCAATTATATAACCGCTTGACCGCGTCAGGAATTGAGGTAATATATGATGACCGTGACACGCGAGCGGGGGAAAAATTCGCAGACGCTGATCTGTTAGGCATACCGTATAG
>JAQGGX010000068.1 GCA_028289075.1 Candidatus Saccharimonadota bacterium
TGGCTGTGCCCGGGATGCTGACGATCCGCAAGAAGCGCGGCGATCTCGACATGGCGCTTGAGCACTACGCTACGTTCGGTGGTGTCGTTGAGATCAACGGCGAAAGCGTGCGTATACTCGTTGACGAAGTTGAACACGCTGACGAACTATATGAAGAAGAAATCCGCAAAGCATTAGAGCGCGCAGAGAAGCTGAAGAAAGAAGCCAAGACTGCTGTCGAGCTTGAAAAGGCCCAGGCACTCATGGATCGTCAGTTTATCCGTCTCAAGGTTGCGGAAATCCGCCGTCACAAACGCCGCGTATAAAAATTTTGCATCGCAGACTATAAAACCCCTTAAACGAGGGGTTTTAGTTTATTCGGTGATTGTTAATGGGAAGCTGGTCTGTTCTTCTGCAATCTCGTTTATAGCCAGTAAAGTTTCTACTTTATGTACTTGAGCTTGTCTGTCTGGCCAGGCTGCGGAGAATTTTGCTCCAAGCATAAAAGCCTTGTCAGGCGACATGCCTTGGCGACGAATGTCTTCGGCTACTTTTAGAAGAGCTTGGGCAAAGACCGTATCTATGCGAACAATTCCTTCCCAGACTCCACTTTCAAAGCCTGGGTTGCTTTCAAGGTCATGGCGGAGGGCTTCTGATGTTCCCGTGATGAGTTCACTATCTGTACTGGCATCGTACGGATTAGGTTGATCGGCGTTACTCACGGGCGCCTCCTATGTTTAGTATTTATATTTTATGTTTATCTCAACTGTAGCGCAATCCTATTATCAAAAACGCTATATATGGCGTCATTGCGTATTTGCTAAAAAGGTATACCATAAAATCTGTGTGTTTAATGAGAGAATTATTATTTTTATATGAAAGAATCTATGCAATCCCAGGAGAATTTAATGCCAGTAACAGCTGAAGTTACCTATGTAGCAAGCCTCACAGAAGGTCGAGGTAATATTGAATCACCTATCAAAGACCAGGAAACGTTAGACGAATGGAATGAAGCGGTTCAAGCCTGTGTTGAGCGAGTTACAAAAAAGAACACTGCGTGTTGCGGTGACGGTCGCTGCGCATTATGTACTGCAGCGACTGCAATCGAAAACAGCAGCTTTTTAAGTGGCGACCAAATTGACGAAGATATGGAACTTAGTTATCAAATCTTTGGCGGCCACTACACTGGTGCTACCTACGCTGCAGTGCTAGCTGATCTCGCTATTGTTCGTGACGATGCTCGTTTCCAGGATGCGTTTAATACCATGGCCGGCCAATTAGAAAGTATGGGTGATGAGGATTCTGGCCATACGACTAACCTGTCATTTGATAATCCTGATAAGACAGAATGTGGATTCGAAGAAGGTTTTGCGATTGCACTTGCTAATACTGTAGAGGACGAACAGCTCCTTGGCTTTGTCCTTGATACTGTCGCGGCTCTTAATGGTGCAGCATCTTTCGATACTTTTTCCGAGCAAGATAAACAATATCTTGGACAGATTGTAGCAACGGCCAAGGCGCGGCTTAATCAGAAGACATACTTTAACCACGATGCAGTTGCTCACCGCGACTCACTAAAGCAAAAGTACGGCGGCAAGAACCTTTCTATTCTGAAATCAGCTCACGATGCTAGGCATGGCCACTACGAAGGTATGCTGGCGGTTGTCCGAAACTTAGAGAAGACCGTCAACCAACAAAAGCTTGCACGGCAAGGTAAGCAAGCATTTGTTTACCACCAAGCGTTTGCTTATCGTACAGCCGACAAGCTTACCGGTTCCGTGCAGGAAAACCGCAAAATGGAACTTGCATACGACTTTGAATCCGTTGTCATTGGCATGAAGCTCTTTGCTCGTGGCATGCCAGTTTCTATTGTTGAATAAATACCTACAATTATATGTAAAAGGCCTGACTTAATTACCCAGGCCTTTTTAAATAATTAGTTTCAGGATTAGAAAAGGGCTAATGGCTCGTGTGTTGAAATGGACGGTTCCTCGGTAGCCTGCGTATCTAGTGATGCAATTAAATCATGCTCAAAGGCCTGAATTCCCCTCAGGTCTTTTGAATATGCGCTTGTATCGGGTAATTCTAATTTCTGAACGTAGCGCCACATGGCCTGGAGTAATTGCTTGGTTCGTTCGACTTCCTCGTCCTTGAATGTAATTTCTAATGTGTGGATTTCGCTGTTTGCATCAGGTTCGATGAATTCCAACCTTCCCTTCGTGACAGTATATCCCTTAAAGGTGTGCGAGCCTTCAATAAGTAGTTTGTAGCAGTACAACTGCTGGCGGTATTTATGAAGTTTGGCTTCACTCTTCCAAGATGAGTAGGCTTTGCCGGTTTTGTAGTCGACGACGGTTATAGTCTTGGTTGCCTTGTCGACTTCCATACGGTCAATCTTTCCACCCATATGTACGTCTCCAATAAATACGCCTTCGTTTTTGAAGCTATGCTCTGCTTTGTCCCCCGGGAGGAATATTTTGCCACGCTTTTGTAGGTAAGCTGTGAGCGCTAATTCACCACGTTCCATCTCGAGCTTGAACTGTTCCTCGGTGAGCTTTTTGTGCTTGAGTTGAGCTGCAAAGTATTTGAATGTGTCCTGAATAGGCGGCATTTCGTCTTTTTCATCAATGCGGTGTTGAATCCATTCGAGTGTTTCGTGAATAGCGTTACCGTACTGGCCATCGATGCCGGGTGCCTGCGGGAATCGCAGTAATGTATTGAAGAAAAATTTCTCCGGGCCGCCGTATTGTAAATCTATAAAGCTGTTGAGGTGTGTTGGGCTGAGCTGGTAGCGTTTTATTCGTTCATCTAGCAATCCATGCATGCTGCTGGTGGCGATCCCTTCTAAATGTCGTGATCTCCAGTCAAGTTCCAATAGCTGCAGCTCTGGCGCGGTGTGCGTCTCTGTGACCACGGTGCTCGCGTGTTCCGGGAGCATTGCGCACATAAAGCGCCCATCTTCTTGTTCTTGTTCGCCTAGATATTTCAGCCGCTTTGTCGGCTTGCCGCTGTACGTCAGGCTGTAACTGCTGAGGTATAATCCGAACTTTGCGCGTGTTAAGGCCACAAACAGTATTCGCAAGCGTTCGTCGTCGGTCGCTCCGGCATGTCGGATTGGTGATAAGTTAGCTGGCAATGTCAGTTTGTTGCTGTTTCCTCTGGAGCTACCACCCCAAACGTCATCGTGACAGCACGGCATGAAGACATGTTCAAATTCGAGACCTTTGGACTTGAACACCGTCATGATCTGTACGGCATCTGATTGCTGGTTATATGGGCTGGTATTCAGCATACGCTCACCGGCCGATTCGTACATTTCAATAAATTTAATGAGCCCAGGCAATGTCAGTGCGGTGTCAGTCGTGGCTTGGTGCTCGCGTAACTTAGCTCTCAGAACTTTTAGATGAGATAGCGTTTCGTAGAACAGTTCTGGCCGGTCAGTTTGTAGTACCGTGCTACTGTAATATTCGCGCAGCGGCGATTGAACGGATGGCACGTCCGACTCATGCGTATCAACTGCTTCTGATCCGATGAGGTAATCAAGCATTGCCTCGCACGTTTCGGTGTCCACTTTGTTCGCGAGCGTCATAAAGAGCAACGCTGGGCTCTTGCAGGTTTCGTCTTCGAGTAGTGCCTGGGTCCATGAGGTTTCATTCCTGTTGTCGTTGATTTTCCAGGATAATTTCCAGATACTGGTGGTCGGAATCTGCCAAAAATCGAAGCTTAATACCTGTGGCCACAAGGCATCAGCCAGCTTTTCATTATTTTCGTGCAGGGCTAGTACTAAGCGGCTCATGAGTATCAATTGTCGTACAACCGGTGCCTCCAGGATATTCTCACGCTTTTCGTATCGTACTGGTACGTTCAGGCTATTGAGGTATGGTACTAATGGCTCGAGCTGTTTGTGTTTTGGTGCGATGACGGCGATTTCACTCGCTTTTGTACCACTGTCGATCAACTCTTTGATCTTCTGAGCCATCCAATCGTACTGCGATATGTCGCTTAAGAACTCATTGCGAATAATCGCGGCATCCGGAATTGATTTGTTCGCCGCTACCAGACGCTTGTCCATACCTTCAAAGTTGTGATGCAGCCTGGCTTCGATCTGTTCGGCGATGTTGAATGATGTACTCAGGATGTGCTCGTGTGAACGATAGTTCTCCGTCAGATTCACGACTTTGACGCTTGTGTAGAGATTGTAGAAATCAAGCATGTTTGAATACTGTGCACCCTGAAAGGCATAGATCGCCTGGTCATCGTCACCTACAGCCATAATGTTTGGTCTGCCTTCGTGCACGGGATTGTCGCTGAGGAGCTCAACCAAACGCAACTGGGCGGCGTTGGTGTCCTGGAATTCGTCCAGTAATACGTATAGATATCGCTCCTGAAGCGTGTATTTGAGGTCTGGGTGCTTTTCCATGGCTTCGATGGCACGGATGATCATGTCGTCGAAGTCATACAACCCTTCGGCTTCGAGTGCCCTCTGGTACTTTTCATAGACACTTGCCAGGGCCTCGATGCGCTTGTTTTCGAGCTCACCATCAAAGATAAAATCGTTACGAGCATTTTTGGCGAGCCATTTATTTTTCCAGGCAGTTAATGGCACTGTCTTGTTGATTTCGGCCGCCTGAGCTATTGCGGCTTGTAGCTCATCGACTGCGATCTGACCTAAGCAGCCGAACTGCGATGACGCGAGCTTTTCCGGGATAAGCTTAGTTATGCCTTCCAGTGTCTGCGAAAAGCATAATAACGCTAGGTCCACTTTACGCGGCATAGTCGTAAATTCTCTGAATGTTTCACGTACTACCTCGTTCGCGCCATTCACGAACTCATAATTTTCCTTGGCGATAGCGCGAAGGTCTTTTGCGTTAAGAAGCGCGCGCTTAACTTCGCTGATGGTACTCATGAGGTCACCAAGATGGTGGCGGGTTTGTTTGAGCGGGTTGCTATAACTTAAGCCTTCGACAATCTCGCGGAATATTTGGTGCTTGCCGAGTTCGTCCACGGGGTTCTGTAACCTGGTCTCAGTAAAGTATTGTGGAAATTTGTAGATAAGGTCGCTACCGAAGGAGTGGTACGTGCTAATTGTGACATCGTAAGCGGACTGGCCAATAAAGCGGGTTAGGCGCTGGCGCATGTTCGCGGCACCGCTCTCGGTAAACGTCAGACACAAAATGTTCTGAGGGAGTGTATCGGTACGGGTTAGGATATTGGCTACCCGCGCGCTTAAAAGCTGCGTTTTACCAGTACCGGGCCCGGCAATAACAAGCACTGGACCATCGATTTGATCGACAGCTTCTGCTTGGGCTGCATTTAGCTTCTTGTATTCCCTCTCAAACTCTGACATCTGTATACATTGTACCTCAAGAACTGCTAAGTAGAACTCTGTTCACGGTTCTTCCTTGACTCACCAGGATAAGCGAATGTCACAAGCGCGAGTGAAATGGTCTCTGTAGAGCGCACTAGAGAGGCAAAAGAGATGCGTGCGGTAGGTTGCTATAGATGTAGGATTATGACTGTTGCTATTTGGTAATACTTAGGACTATGATTGATTTATCTACAACAATAAGGGGGGTTCACATAATGGCGGCACTCAGCACGCTTGAGCATAAACTAAATGATGTGTTTGTTAAGAACGCACCATTCCAATTACCGGTAAACGCCAAGAAGGTCATCGTTCAGTACTTGCCGTACGTAAACTTGGTCTTAGGTCTTTTGACACTTCTCGCGGCTTATACCCTTTGGACATGGGCACGTACTGCAGACCGTCTTGTTGACTACGCAAACAGTTTGACCGCTTATTACGGTGGAAGCGCGTTTGTACCACAACAACGATTTACCATAGTGATCTGGTTCGGTCTTATCGTACTGCTTATCGAAGCAGTACTCTTCATCATGGCATTCAAGCCTACTCAAGGTATGAAGAAGGCTGGTTGGGACCTGCTCTTTTACGCATTGCTCGTCAATGTCGTATATGGCGTAGTCATGATATTTGCTGATTACGGCGGTGTCAGTACGTTTATCAGCACGGTCATTTCAACTGTCATTGGTCTATACTTCTTGTTCCAGGTTCGTGATCAGTACGCTGGAGCTAAGGCAGCTAAGGCTAAAGTCTAGAATCGCCGTAACAGGCATACCTATTACACCCGGGCCAAAACCCGGGTGTTTTGTTTAAGCCAGGATTGCTTCGGCTGCTCTCTCTCCAGAAATGACCGCCCCCTCCATAGTTGCCATGAAGTCTTGCTTTGTATAGTCACCTGCCAGAAAGAGGTTTGGTATAGGGGTGACCTGCGTTGGCCTTTTGCTGTCATCTCCAGGACTGAGCGAGTAGAAGTCATGAGGATGGGCTATTTTCCGGTAATCTATAATTTCTCCAACATCGAGGCCGATCACTCGGGCGTGCTCCAGGAACTCTTTTAACAGCTGCCCGGAACTCTTATCTATATACTCCTTGGGACGCGCAAAGATGACTGACAAGCGGCCCTTACTACCTCTAAAAGTAGTCCGTGACTGCTCTGCGAACGAAGCGAGCGGCGTGGTTGGTGCGAAGGTGGTACGGTCAACATCCATGGCAGGACGGTCAAGCTCAATTTGAAATGTCACCGCCGAATGAGAAGTCAGACTTAGAAATGGCTGGAACCATTCATCGTTTGCATAAAGCGGTCGAAGCAAATTCTGGGCAGATTTCAGCGAAGTTGCCAGAACGATGCGCTTGGCCTCGATAGTGCTCCACTCAGTCTCGACTATCCAGTTCCCGGTCTTTTTATCCGGTACAAGTGAGGTAACGGCGGCATCGGTGATGATTTCTCCTCCGTTAGCCTCTATATAGTTGGCGATTGGTGCAATCATTACTTCGGACATACCGCCCATAAATGCTCCAACGCGAATCTTGTGCGGACGCTTCATGGCATGCTCGATAAGTTTAAAGAATACGTAGGCCGAATGCTCCTTTGGCGATAAAAAGAATACACCCTCTGTGAACGGCTTGATAGCTCGTGCCACTGCCTGCTCGGGTACATTATGCTTGTCAGCCCAGTCTTGTACGCTGTATCGGTCGAGTTCCACGGCGTCCTTGTGGAGTTGTACGAGTCCAGCTGCCATAAAATGGGCAAGTTGTGCCTTGTCCTTGAGGTTTAAAAAGTCGTTATTACCAAGTACGCCGCCTAACGTTTGTAGCGGTTTATGTAGTAATGAGGCGCCAAATACTGCATCAGGCTGATCGTTACCAAGTTTGATCTCTATCTCGTCCTCCCAATGGAGTATTTTGTCGAGATTCACATGCGCGCGCTGGAGGAGATCGGGTAATGCCTCATAAAAACCCAAAAAACGATGGAGACCTGACTCTACCTCCATACCTTTTTCGTCC
>JAQGGX010000088.1 GCA_028289075.1 Candidatus Saccharimonadota bacterium
CCGGACGTAGCGACTTTCCGAATCAGGTGAACAATGCCCTGGCATTCCCTGGTATTTTCCGTGGGGCGCTTGATAACCGCGTAACCATGATTACTGACCAACATAAGATTGCAGCCGCCGAAGCGATTGCAGGACTTGTCGACAACCCAACCGCTGAAGAAATTATCCCAAGCGTAATGGATGACCGCTTAGTATCTGCCGTATCTCAAGTAATCCGGTAACTTCAGTGTTCATAACAACTTCTCGTATTTTTTCAATGGATGCTGAGGGTAGCGTCATGCTGCGCGAAGGAGATATTACCCTTGATGAAGACGAAACTATTACGCGAATAGAAGAAATGCAAAGACCCCTCCATGTGAGCGGGTTACTTTCAAGAGACGTGGTAGTTTATCTTGAAGTTATCGATGGTGAGCGGGTTGCAGAATCAATAGGCTATCTTGTGAGTCATGTTGATGATGAAGACGGAGTAATAGTTCCTGGGAATCTAGTCCAAAGTGACCCTAATACATGGCTTACCGATAGAGTACGAAATATGATCAACTTCTTGGAACTCTCGGAATTTGATCAATTTACTCTAAATGATCTCGCCGAACATGTTCGAGGCAAAGCAGCCTAGCCAACGACTCGGTAAAGTTCTTCGAGCGTCGTTTCGCCGGCAAGTACTTTCAGGACGCCATCTTGCAACATCGTTGTCATGCCACTTCGGATAGCTGCAGCTTCGATTTCCTGAGCAGATAAATTCATACCGCCGTGTTCGAGCAGTGTGCGGATTTCTCCGGTCATAATGAATTGCTCACGCAGTGCTATCTGGCCTTTGTATCCGAATGGATTCTCAGGTGAAGTACCCGGTTGATACAGCTGAATATTATGTAGATCAGGTCGCTGGATATGAGCCGGTAGCGTATCCAGGACCTCTTGGAGGCCTTGCAATGTGGCATCATCCGGCTGATATGGTTGCTTGAGTGTGTCATCGAGTTTTCGTACCAGACGCTGCGCCATAACAAGCCGTATCGCCGATACGAACAACGGATTCTGACCGATTACGTCCATCATGCGGGTCAATGCAGCTGAAGCAGAAGAAGCGTGAAACGTGGACAGCACCAGGTGTCCGGTAAGCGAAGCCTGAAGTGCTGTCTTGGCGGTATCCATGTCTCTAATCTCACCGACCATGACGATGTCAGGGTCAAGACGCAGCACTGCTCGCAGTTTCTCTGCGAAGTTGATCTCTTGGCTTCCTTGTGAGGCTACAGAAATCTGCGTTATGCCGGCAAACTGATACTCTACTGGGTCTTCGATTGTAATAAGTTTACGCTCTTCGCTGTTCAATGAGTTCAGCATGGAATAGAGCGTGGTCGTCTTACCTGAACCAGTCGGTCCAACCACCAGCACCAAGCCGCTGGGCTTGGCGATGATACCGTCAACGATTGCTCGCTCATTAGTCGACAAGCCGAGCCGATCAAGCGTATACATGGAGTGATCCATATTGAACAAGCGCATAACCACGTCGATGCCCGTAATGGTCGGAATAGCTTCAACGCGCAGATTTATGGAAACAAGACTGCCGTCGGCCATCTTCACTTCTTGTCCAATGTGCCCCTGCTGAGGGTCTGGCGAAGACGTCGATATATTTGCTGAACTTGCAATCACCGAGATAAGCGTGCGGTATTTGTCGGGTGCAAGTTGTGCAATGGGGTGAAGTACTCCATCAATACGGAATCGTATACGTACGTGGTCGGTTTGTGACTCAAGGTGGATGTCTGAAGCACCGAGGCTATGTGCCTGGTGAACAAGATATGCGAGCATATCGTCGGCACGAACCTGAGATAGAGTGGCTGACACATTCTGTAAGTTCTCTTCTGTGCTTGTAGAATTAATCGAGATGTCGTGATACACCACTTCTTTGGGCGGATCATATAAACGCATGTACTCACGGTAGCCGGATTCAGATATAAGACCGAACGCAGTTCGTTGATCAGGAAAACGCTGACGTAAGGCCGCCATGGTTTGTTGGGAGGTCGTGTTCGTAATCCCAAAGGTAATATTATGCGGATCCACGTACATGGGGATTATTCGCAAACTGTAGAGCTCACTCGCTGGCATCAAATCTTTATAGATCTGTTTGTTTGCAATTACCGAAGTGTCTATATAGCTTAGATTTAGTATTCTAGCCCTACGCTGAGTGTTTAGCTCCTCGTCCTGGCGCGCATCTTGTGACATGCCCTAATTAAAGCATAAGCATTCGCATCTATGAAGCTAAAGTTGTAATCTGTATCAGTAGTAAATTATGAAACCACATATCATTCTCATTATTCATGATATCCGCAGCTGCCACAACGTTGGCTCGCTAATGCGTACAGCCGAGGGGCTTGGTATCGAAAAGCTGTATTTCACGGGTTATACGCCTTATCCGTCACATGACGGCGATACACGTTTGCCTCATATTGCTCGTAAGTTGACTGCACAAATCCACAAAACCGCGTTGGGAGCAGAAAACGACGTTGTATGGGAGCACCGCGAGGATATCACAACACTGGTTGCCGAACTAAAAGCGTCAGGATACGTCATTGGGGCGCTTGAGCAATCAGGCCGGTCCGTGCGTTTGCCCGACTACCATCCGCCTGAGAAGATCGCCGTAATACTGGGTCGTGAAGTAGAAGGAATCGATGCAGATATCATCGGTATGGCTGACGTGACTTTAGAGATCCCGATGTTCGGTCAAAAAGAATCGTTCAATGTAGTCCAGGCAGCTGCAATGACACTCTATCATTTGAGGTTCCACTAGAGCTTGTCTCAAGACTAAGGTTGAGTTCTATACATAACCTTTTTGTAGTTTTTACGAACTTTCGCTACAATTGTTGTATCAGTGAAAACACGTACAAAAACCACTAAACAAACATCCGTCCATCACAAGAAACGCCAAGGGCATCACCAACGGCGTTCTAAGGTGTTTGCGCATGTATATCTGCCATATTTGCCGATGGTCCTGATACTTTTCTTGAGTCTTATTATTAGTGGCATACGGCCACAACACGGTACCCTTGCCTATGCAACAAACGTCAGCATATCTAGCCTTGCTGCTTCTACGAACGCGAAGCGTGCAGACGATGGCAAGGCGGCGTTGGCTATCAATTCCAAACTAAATGCCGCCGCGCAGGCGAAGGCCAACGATATGGTGGCCCGCAACTACTGGTCTCACAACACACCGGAGGGCAAAGAGCCATGGGTGTTTATCCAGAATGCCGGCTATAGCTATCTCAAAGCAGGCGAGAACCTTGCTTACGGCTTCGCGACCAGCGATGAGACTGTCGTCGGATGGATGAATAGTGCAAGTCATAAAGCCAATATGCTCGATGGATCATTTACAGAAGTAGGCTTTGGTTTTGCAAACTCAAGTGACTTTAATAATTCTGGCGAGGAAACAGTAGTGGTAGCTATGTATGGCAAGCCGCAAGTACTTTCGAGCTCAACTTCGGCAGCACCTGCAGCTCCTAAGCCCACACCACAACCAGTAGCTGCCGCCCTGGCTCCAACTCCTGCCCCAGTAGAAGAAACCCCAGCAGCACCCGTGAAAGAGCCTGAGACAGCTCCTGTTGTCGTCAACACAGAATCAAAGAACACTTCTGAACCACCCGCACAACAGATTACCAAAGCAGAATCCTTGACAGGTGGCCGTGCGCCATGGATAGTCTTTGCGGTCGCATCAATGAGTGGACTTGCAGTACTTGCACTCCTCATCAAACACAGCATTCGTCTGCGTCACCTCATCCGCAACAGTGAACGATTCGTATTACATCACCCACTATTCGATAGCACACTTATCAGTCTCGCCATTCTTGGAATTGTCCTCGCCCAAACCACCGGCGTCATCCGCTAATTCATTCACTGGATCTGGTGGATAGACGTAGGCGTTCTCTACCCCGCCTTCTAACGGGTCGACTGGAGGAAGCGACCAAGTTTGGAGATGTAGACTCTTGCTCCCATTTCAGTTGGTTACAATGCAAAGTCTGTTTCTGTCAGTTTCTCGTGCTGGCCAACCCAGGAATAGGTAGAATCGGGGACAGTGTTGCCTGGCGTGCCACTGAGCGGGTTGCCGAACGGATCGTAGGCAAAACTTGACTAGCGGAGACGGACGTTCTCGGCGCCAACAAGATTTGAGAGTACTAACAGGCTGTCTTCTGAAGCCGTCATACGCATAGGGAGTCGGATGATTTGCTTCTGATCGGTGGGGCCGAGTACCAATACAACTTCGGTATCGCCATGGTGTAATGTGATGGTTTCTTTGAGCGACAAAAGCGTATCATGATCATCACTACGTTCGATCCGGACATAGACTCTACGCTCAAGGTCAGTTGATTCGGCGGAAGATTTATAGCCTACTTTGCTTGCACTGACCTTCTTGCCTGGTTTAGGAGCGTTGCGCTTCTTGCCTGTGGGTTGATAAGCTGCGGCCTGGTCCTGGGTTACTTCTCGGGCGTCATCGACAAGTACT
>JAQGGX010000078.1 GCA_028289075.1 Candidatus Saccharimonadota bacterium
GGCCGATGCTGCTAAAAATGTTCAGGTTATTATCGGCGGTAATGCTACCGACTACGAGAAGCTCATGCGTACTCCGGACACAAGGTACGTGATCCTTGCGAAGAAGCTTTCAAAAGAGCAATCTGAGCGTATAGAAAAACTTGAAATGAAGGGCGTTGGAACGCGTGAAGCGCAGTACCGAACCTATCCCCAAGGGTCACTCGCTGCGCAAGTATTGGGATTTGTGAATGACGACAATGAAGGGAAGTATGGACTGGAGCAGTTCCTGAACACCGATCTACAGGGCAAGCCGGGTCTGCTAAAGGCTATTACGGATGCGCAGGGCGTGCCGCTCGCCTCTAACAAGGAAAACATGCAGCTTGAGCCTACTGAAGGCAAGCGGGTGGTGTTAACACTTGATATCGGTATGCAGCAACAGCTTGAAGACCTCTTGCAGAAGGGGCTGGAGCATGCGAAGTCTGACTCTGGCAGCGCTCTTATCATGGACCCAAACACGGGGGCTGTAAAAGCCATGGCAAATTACCCGACCTACAATCCGGGTGAATTCTCTAAGGTCGAAGATGGCAATACGTTTAATAATAGTGCGGTAAGCTCACCACTTGAGGTCGGTTCGATTATGAAGCCGCTAACAACGGCTGCAGCGCTTGACCTGGGAGCGGTGAATAAAGACTCATCATACTTCGACCCTGGGTTCTTTAAGATTGACGATGCAAAAGTAACCAATGTAGAAGAAGTGGGTGGGGCAGCGCACCGAAGTGTAAAAGACATCTTACTGTTATCACTCAACACTGGCGCAACATGGTTGCTTATGCAGATGGGAGGCGGACAAATCAATGACCAGGCACGAACCCGGTGGCATGATTATATGACCGACCACTACATGATGGGCAAGGAAACCGGCATTGAACAAGGCTATGAGTCAGGCGGTACGGTACCTGACCCGCACGAAGGTTTTGGACTGAATATTCAGTTTGCAAACACTGCATTTGGCCAGGGTATGAGTGCGACACCGCTCCAAATGGCTTCAGCCATTTCATCAGTACTGAACGGCGGTACGTACTACAAACCTCACCTTATTGAGAAAACTATTGATGGTGATGGTAAAGAACACACAAAAGGCTCGCAGGTAGTCCGCAGCGGTGTTGTAAAGCCTGAAGTCGGTGCTACCGTCAAAGAGTTCATGGAAGGAGTCGTGAAGCTCAATAACCGTCCGGCTGTGCGCGCAGGCTATTCAGTCGGAGGAAAGACGGGAACTGCGCAGATCACCAAACCAACAGGCGGCTACTATGATGACCGATATAACGGTATGTACATGGGTTTTGTCGGTGGCGACAAAGTAGAGTATGTGATTGTCGTACGCGTAAACGAACCGAAAATTGGCGGTTATGCCGGTTCTAAAGCAGCAGCTCCAATATTTGCAAGCATATCCAATATGCTGATTGATAACTATGGGGTGACACCAAGAAATTAAGGTACCTAGAATACTACTTTCTAGGGTATAATTGATCGAAGAATTCTTTATGACAGAAACGCTCAACATAATTATTGAAACAGAAACCGTTATACGGATATTGTTACTCGCATTCATGGCGTTTTTGCTGAGTATGGTAATTACACCGCTCTATACCAATGTCGCTTATAAGTGGCAATGGTGGAAGAAGCAGCGAAGCGAAACCTGGGGCGGGGAAACGGCTACGGTATATAACCAACTGCATGCCGACAAACACAAACGGAACATCCCGACGATGGCAGGCGTGGTGTTTGTCGTGTCGATTGCGCTCGTAACACTGCTATTTAACCTGGATCGTTCTCAGACATGGTTACCACTTGCGGGTATGGTGTTCTCAGGGACAATTGGATTCATTGATGACTGGATTAATATCCGTGGCTCTATAGGCGGTATCGCCGGTATGCGTGCCAAGATTAAGTTCGGCTTGCATAGTTTGGTAGCACTCGCCGGCGGTTGGTGGTTCTTTGCGAAGCTTGGCGTCAACAGCATCCATCTACCATATTTTGGCGATGTATATATCGGTATCTTTGTAATTGTGCTGTTCTGGTTAGTGGTTATTGCGACAGCGAACGCCGTCAATATCACTGATGGACTCGATGGATTGGCTGGCGGACTACTCGTATCTTCATTTGCTGCATATGCATTGATTGCAGCCATTCAGGGGCAATATGCGCTTGCCGGGTTCTGTCTTACTGTCGTTGGAGCACTCCTGAGCTATACGTGGTTCAATATATTTCCGGCACGATTCTTTATGGGTGATGTGGGTGCGTTCGCACTCGGTACGGCCCTGGGTATCATCGCCATGCAGACGGATACGATTTATGTACTGCCTGTCATTGGTATTGTCTATGTTGCTGAAACCGGCTCTGTAATTATCCAGCGTATAAGCAAGAAACTTCGCCATGGTAAAAAGATATTCAAATCCTCGCCGATTCATCATCACTTCGAGGCGAGCGGTTGGCCTGAAACAAAGGTTACCATGCGTTTCTGGGTCATCGGACAAGTCGCCGGAGTACTTGGGTTAATCCTGTACTTAGTGGGGCGATAGACTATGCGTGCGCAGACAATGCGTCGCCCGGTGGTTCTAGACAAAGCGCAGACTCAGCGTCGGCACAAACCTGACTACTGGTTGGTTATCCTTTCTGCGCTGCTCCTCGTGGTGGGACTTATCGTGGTGTATTCAATCAGTCCTGGACTCGCTGCGGTGCGAAACGTCAACGAGAACTACTTCGTCAGTAAACAACTGATTGCAATACTCCTGGGTATCGTCACGTTCATAGTCGTGGCTGCCGTGCCGCTACACAAATGGAAAGAATGGCAAAGACCACTCATCATTGCAGCTGCCGGTGCAGCAATTGCAGTGCGGTTGTTTGGCGAGCAGGTGAATGGCGCGTACCGTTGGATTCACATTGGTGGATTGTCATTTCAGGCGGTAGAGCTCATCAAATTTGCACTACTTATTTCGCTTGCTGCTTTTCTGGCTCAGCAAATCCAAAAAGGCAAGATGAACGACAAAGAGAAGACACTCAAGCCGTTCTTGATCATCCTTGGGACCGTAGGATTCGTTGTGGCGGGTATTCAGAGTGATCTTGGATCAACAGGTGTTATTGTAGCAATGATGGCTGCAATGGCCTTTGTGGCGGGCTTGCCGCTCAAGCGTATTGCTATGATTGGCGGTATCGTACTGATCGGACTCATACTGGCGGTATCTACCACTGCGTATCGCCGTGATCGATTGGCTACATTCTTGAACCCAACGAGCGACTGTACAACTACTGGTTATCAAGCGTGTCAGGCATTAATTGCGGTCGGATCTGGCGGCATGTTCGGCAAAGGACTCGCCCATAGCGGTCAAGCCTATGGGTACCTGCCGGAAGCAGCGAATGACTCAATTTTCGCAATCTATGCTGAGAAATTCGGCTTCGTTGGCGTGACGGCACTACTGGTCCTCTTCCTGGCATTCTTTACGAGGCTTAAGAATATTATGGAACGAGCACCGGATGATTTTTCGCGGCTTATTATGGTAGGTATCCTAGCATGGCTCAGCACTCAAGCGTTTATCAATATCGGAGCAATGATCGGACTATTGCCGCTGAAGGGTATTACCTTGCCGTTCATTAGTTATGGGGGCACCAGTATTATCTTTGTGACGGCAGCACTGGGTCTGGCATTCAACATATCACGCTACACAACCTATGGTGTTAATATGTCGTCTCAACCAGAAACGAGACGCACCGACAAGCCTACGGCAGGATCCCGGAACGATATTTTTGGCTATTCATCGAGACGGCGTTAAGGTGAGGACTATATGACGAACAATACAGAGAAACCAAGAACAATTGTACTGACAGGCGGAGGAACCGGTGGTCACATCACTCCAATCCTTGCGGTTGCTACTGAGCTGAAGCGCCAGGATCCTACCATCCGTATCGTCTACATCGGTGAACGAAGTGGTAAGTTCGCGCATCTCACGGAAGGTCACAGTGCGATTGATGCGGCGTATGCCGTGTATGCCGGCAAATTCCGCCGCTACCATGGTGAGTCATGGCTGAGGCGTCTCATAGACGTAAAAACGAACTATCAGAATATGCGGGATGGCATCTTTGTCTCACTAGGGTTTGTGCAGAGCCTGCGACTTCTCAAAAAGCTGAAGCCATCGGTTGTATTTCTCAAGGGCGGCTTCGTTGGCGTTCCTGTCGGGCTTGCCGCTGCCAAGTGCCACCTTCCGGTTGTGACTCATGATTCCGATGCCTTGCCGGGCCTCGCGAACCGTCTAGTCAGCAAGTGGGTAACGTTCCACGCCACGGGTATGCCAGTTGATTTTTATCGATATCCGAGTGATAAGGCTCGTCATGTCGGCGTGCTTGTAGGAGACGCGTACCAACCCGTAACATCAGGGGTACAGGCAAGCTTTAAGGAAGAGTTAAACATACCAGAACAGGCAGCATTGGTACTGGTAACAGGTGGTAGCCTCGGTGCCCAGCGCCTGAATACTGCGATGACCCAGATCGCACCGGAGTTGCTCGAAGCAAATCCTGATTTGCACATTATCCATCAGGTAGGGAAGGGCAATCATGAAGCCTACGGTGCATATACGCACAATCGGTTACATGTCCTTGAATTCATGCAGGGCATGCATCGGTATACCGGCGCGGCTGATATCGTTGTCACAAGGGCAGGGGCTAACACGCTTGCCGAACTTGGTGTGCAGGGGAAGGCCTGTATAGTTGTGCCAAACCCGCTTCTAACAGGGGGGCACCAACTCAAAAACGCTCAGTATTTATTACAACAAGAAGCTGTGTTGATCGCGAGTGAAACAGCCAAAGAAACCGACGCTGCAATGCTGAAGGACGCAATCAACCGTCTCTTGCATGACCCAGTTCAGCGTCAAGGGTTAGGTGCAAAACTACAATCTATTACCATTCCTGATGCTGCTCATAAGCTCGCGGTGGTATTATTAGATATAGCTAAGAAGTAGCGTCCAGGACGCGTATATAGGGGTATATGTTCAAACGTAAAAATAAACAACCGGAAGTGCGAGTACGCACTCCGCGTCCATCCGCTCAGAACTCAAGCGTATTTTCATATTACGCCAGTCGTTCACGCACGGACGTACCTACGGGGCGGTACCAGGAGGCACCAGCTCCAGCTAAGCGCGGCAGTAAATGGAAATACATTCCATCTTATATCGCAGCAGTTGCACTACTTATAGCGGTCATCAATATCTTTACGCTTAGTACGCACCCCAGGGTTGTCTCTATGGCCCAGAAGACTCCGAACATACTCCGTGATAATGATATCTATGAAGAAGCCGGCCAGGCTCTCTTGTCCAAATCGATCTGGAGCCGAAGCAAACTGACGGTTGATACGAATTACACTGCGCGCGAGCTGCAAAGACAATTCCCCGAGATTGAATCGGTCGTCGTTACGATGCCGTTGCTTGGTAACCGTCCGGTGATTCAGATAGCACCTGCAGAACCTTCGCTTATTATGGCCAATCAGACGGGTGCGTATGTGATAGACGAACAAGGCCGTGCACTACTCAAAGTGCGCGAGTTACCCCTCGCACGCCAATTTAATCTACCAACGATTACCGATGATATTGGTATTGAAATGCAGCCTGGTAGCATCGTTTTGCCACAGAAAACAGTCCAGTTTATATCTGTTGTAAAGACACAGCTGGCTGCCAAGAACATTACTATAGACAGCCTTAGCCTGCCTGCTGTAGCTAATGAACTACATGTCCGCATCAAGGGTGAAAAATACTTTGTAAAGTTTAACCTTCAGGATGATGCCCGCCAACAGGCAGGGGCGTTTATAGCAGTGAAGGGGCACCTCAAATCAGAGAGTATTACCCCGAGCGAGTATATTGATGTACGCATAGAAGACAGAGCATACTACAAATAGCGGGTTTTTATAGAGGTGGAGTATCTAATACAACGGGGGGCTTCTGCTCCGCTCTCCCCTTATAGTTCGCTTTTTGTTCATAAATAGAACATTTCCTTCACACAGAAAAAACATATATAACCATACAAAAGGGCACCAAAGTCAAATATTTATATAAATAGAGGGCAGAGGGGAATATATATAAAACAATATGAAACAGCACAAAAAGCAAATGTTTCACGACATAGCTGTGGATAAGTCAAACGATCATACATATTTACATCGAAATTAGGATTGAGAGAGCCAGCCACTAAGGGGGCTTAATGACTGGATTCATTAAGCCTAAACAGAAGACAGTAATGTAGGTATGAGATATACGCGTCATTAGCAAAATGTACATGTAACTGCCAAAAGTCCCCTGCGCGGGGAGGTACACTTGATCCCCTATGAAACCTATATTAGAGTCGCAAAATATACATTGTACGACGTCTAGTGTATGTTTGTATTTGGTTCACTGTCTGTCTTTGTCCGGCCCGGATTTCCGGTTTTGCTGTTCCTGCCTATGTTTAATTTTTATAATTCCCTATGTATGCATGGTTGTTTGTCTTTTATGGCTGCTAGCCTTGTTTATGGCCGTTTGTTATACATAGGATCTATTATTTAGAGTTCGTATTTCGTTCAGTATTATCAGCTATGTACTCTGTTCGCAAAATGTTCAACTCAACTGTGAGTTA
This sequence comes from Candidatus Saccharimonadota bacterium, assembly GCA_028289075.1. GTDB lineage: Bacteria > Patescibacteriota > Saccharimonadia > Saccharimonadales > JAQGGX01 > JAQGGX01. The sequence goes on from JAQGGX010000078.1 coordinate 6,631, forward strand.
CCTAATTGCGAGGCGTTACAGGCCATTCTACACTGCCAGAGTAATAAGGGAGCGATTCTACTATGGCACGAGCTGAAAGACCATTGCCGATATGGGAGGAGCGTGCGTTGCCAACGTTGCAGCTGGACGACATACAGAATCCCACAGATGGTCCGTATAGCATTCGTTCTCAGCGTGGCAATCCAGACTACTACATAGAGTTTTATGCATGGCTGGAGGAGTCAAAAACAGATCTTCAAGGCGATTTGCACGAATCTCATCATGACATGCCTGCCCTACTCGCTGTAAGAGGCATAGATTTGCATGCAATTAACCAAGCGGTGGCTGGTATGGTCAATGTACCGGTCTATGATACGAAGCGGATCATTACCGTACAAGAAGCGCGAGCACTGCGTACGTATCAAGAGTTGGAAGCCAGTGGAACCTTTGATTTTAGTCTTGAGGAAGAGGCTGATTACTTCGAGACGCAGGTACACAGCTTTTTCGAAGCACAGTTAAACTTTGTACAGATTAACGCGGATCACATCAGGACGGCAGAGGCTTCGGAGGTGGCGGACACGGTGGCGTATTCACTGGGCCATGCCGCTCTTGGGAATACCGTTGATATATTACTTCTGGGTTCCCCCGAGTGGGATGACTATAAATATTGGTATGGTTATGAGTGGGTGTATAACGGCGAATATTATGGAGATTTTATTCGCCGAGCGGCCGCTTACAAGATTGCCGCAGAGGTACGTGCTCATACTGGTTTTTCAGCTAATGGCCGCATGGAGAAGACGCATCCGCTCCTAAGGACCTACTTACACCCCGATGGAAGTCATCATCCGTATGCCCTGCTCAGCTTATCGCTGGATGTGTTGAATAGTGCCGCAGGATACTCCCATGGTGTCCCCGGTCTGTATGAGCCACTGTTTGCCTTTGCTCGTGACGCACGTGACGGCGCTGCCAGAGAGGAGCTAGCCGATATGGTGCACGAAGCGACAGACGGCAGGCTTACGCTCGAGGAGTTGGAGCGGTTTGATCTGCATGCCAATCCTTTAGCTGTTTTACGTAGGATAGAAGAAGCATGCGAAATGGACGTTTCCGCTCGCCCTTCTTCATTATTTGAATAATGTTACGGTACTATCGAAATAATTCACCCGGTAGAGTGCCTGGCATTTTGAATCCAGGAAGTGGTATCCATTGATCTTTTCCCCTGTGAAAGATTCGGACGGGATTGGATGCGCCTTTCTCGACGGCAAAGTTAAGCAGCCGCACGGCGCGGGTTACATGATCAGCTGGCGTTATGTGCTTCCGGTTGGCTGCTACCACTATGGCTCGTTGTTCTCCAGCAGATAACCTGAATGGGTAACGCATCGTTGTCTCTACCGGGTAAGCCAGTTTCGGTAAGGAGTAGAGCTCATCCCCTGCCCTTAGACGGGTACTGTCATCAACGCGTAGCTCGACAACTCTGCCGAGGAGCAGGCACGCTGCTTTGACGTATGCTGATGGTAGGCATTCGGTAATTGCGGCATTATGCTGAAGTCTTTCGTGTACACCTGTCGGTAGATGGTAGTAGACTACATCATTGCTGATGTTGTGGAGCTCTGTAGGGGTGTCACTTATTGAACGCAGTAGCATATCGATAAGAGGATGATCCCCCGGGCTCTCGTAATATTGGCTCAGGTCTGTCAGGACATACGACTTGCCCGTGAGATCAAGGTCATTGCGCTGCATGATTTTGCCAATAAAACTTCTGGGAACTACATCGCATGGCCGTAGCAAAAATAGCTGTGAAACCGTTTCACTGCCCCGTGCTTTCTCGCGGGCACGAATGCTCAGTATGGGTGTGCCCTCCTGTAATATACGTTCCTGGACAGTCCGGTAGCTAACCGTTTCAGCCATGTCTCGCTGCGCGTCCCGGTGACAGTAAAAGAAGTAATCATCCAGTTGTGCTTCCCAGTTGTCTCCCTCTGGCAGATAGAGATAATGCCTGTCGGCTTGGTATCTGCCCTGCTGTAGTCTAGCTTGGAGTTCTTCGTACAAGATTACACAATGCCCTCTTTCAGGCACTGGTGTTTCTACGAGAGATTCAGCGCTCATGCTGTAGCTCCTCTTACATTCACGGAGCTATTGTAACCCGTTCCGGCACGAGATTTTATAATATAATGAGCATCTCTTCCCTGTTCGAACAGGGGTGTTTATGTATTCTAATACCAGGGTACGGGTCGGCATGTTTTATCGGTAATCAGTGTTCAAGCATTGGATTAACAGTAGTGCGGCAGCGTGCTGCTGTGGTTGTGTAACGCGCCCTAATAAGAACGTAGTCATTGTGTACGCATCGGAGTTAAGGTCGAGGCCGCCGCGCATCTCTAGTATTACGGCCACATTAGAGCGCGGGACCATGTCGCATGGCCGAAATAGCATGAAATTACTCTCTTCGTCAGGCAGCGTAGCTTTATCTATTACCTCAGCGCCCAGAATGGGCGTTCCTTCCTGCAGGGTCAGTGCCCGTTGGTTACGATGTTCAGGGGTACCTTGCTCAACTGATTCGCTATCCACATGACACCAAAAGTTATAGTCATGTAGCTTTATTCTCGGGGGCGCATCACCAGGGGGTAGTACTAGCCGGTGCTGATCCCTTTCGTGTATGCCCTCTTGGCGTAGCCTTGCCCGGCTCTCCTCGTACAAAGCCCTATTAAAATCCCCCTCCGACATGGTTTGGATCTCGGAGAGGGATTCTGGGATAGGCATGGCTATTCCCTATTCGGCGAGGGCGTAGGTTGCTTTGGCAACACGCTTGAACTGGGACTTGCCCTGGAGGTTCAACAGGATAGTTGTTTCTTTGACGTGGCGGCTCTTCAGCACTGCCTTGACGATTTCATCGCGGTGCAATGGCTTGTTGGCTTCACGTAATACTTCGGCAATTACGTCAGCGACAGTACCACGAGCGTATCCCCACTCCTTGAGTGCGTAGATACCGCGACCGATAAGCACGAAGCGCTTGTCTTTGATCAGCTCGTTGTGAATGGCCTGGGTGGTGACGTATTTGCGCTTAAAGTCGCTGCCTTTAATGGCTTCGGCGATCTGGTTGAAGTGCATATGT
>JAQGGX010000084.1 GCA_028289075.1 Candidatus Saccharimonadota bacterium
TGGCTGAAGTTTACGCATTTCTTTGGCGTGATGTAGTTGCTTCTTGACCAGCGGCCACATGAGCAAACGCACGAGTATGGTGAAAATAATAATCGCTAGTCCAAAGTTATGGCCCGGAATTAAGGCATAAATAATAACTAACAGGTTGAATAAGGGTTCGACAATCAGCGTATCAAACAAGGGAGCCTCCTTTCGCTTCACTCTATCATAGCACGACCTGTCGGTGTTACGAGTGCTACTACAAAGTAGTTAATATTTCGGATTGCTTGAGCTGTGCATGCACCATTCGCCGTAGTTCTTCGGCTGGCATTTCAGCAATTTGCTCATGAAAAACCGTTACAACCATATCATATGGCGCAGTTAACGTGGCAGTTTCAAGGCGAAACGCTTCATATAAGCGACGGCGGATACGATTCCGCACCACTGCCGATTTGTGCACCTTCTTGCTTACGACAATAGCCAAACGATAGGTGTTACGACGATCGTTTTGAGCGTATTTCAGCGCACACAAAGGGCCACGGACTGTCTTGCCGTGCTGGTATACGTAACGCAAGCTGCCGTGGCCGTGAAATCTGTGCGAGCGCGTGATCATTACGCTTCTTTCCTGAAATCGTTTTTCTATTACTTAGACAAGCGGACGCGGCCTTTGAGGCGGCGACGCTTCAAAACTGCCTGGCCGGCTCTTGAAGCCATGCGCTTCATGAAACCGTGCACACGAGCAGCGTGACGCTTCTTTGGTTGGAATGTTCGTTTGGGCATTTATGTTCCTTCACTCGTTCCGCGCTACTATGGCTGGGACGAGTGTTCCTACGTGAAATTAACAATATTTACCCACGAATCTTAGCAAGTTTTCCACGAATCTCCAAGTATTTTCCACAGTTTTACAGATACGACGTGTTTATGTGTACAAAGTTACCCTTTTGAGCCTTTTTTCTATTTACATACAGGTAATTTTGTACTTACTTGTGGAAAAGTCCCGTTTTTTTGCTATAGTGTGAACAAACTAAGTGTGAGGAGAGGGTATGCAAGACAGCTTGTGGCAGGCGGTACTCGGGGAAATCGAGTTGACTGTTTCGCGTGCCAGTTTCGTCACCTGGTTCAAAAACACCCGACTCATTAGACACAAAGACAATATTCTCGTTATCGGCGTACCAAATGTATTTATAAAGCAGCAACTGGAACGCAAGTATAACCAGCTCATAGCGGAGGTGCTCGCCAAAAATGGTGTAACTCCTGAACGCATCGAATACAAAATCCATTCGTCAATTACTCTTCCGAAGCGTATTGAGGACGAACCGGTTATTTTGTCACGGGAACAAACTGAGCAAATTACAACTACGACTACCCTTAACCGACCCGCCCCTACTGGGCTCACCCATAAGTATCGATTAGGGCTTAATGAGAAATACACATTCGACTCATTTATTGTTGGTTCCGGCAATGAACTTGCCTATGCCGCCTGCCAAGCAGTTGCGCACAGTCCAGGCACCAAATACAATCCACTCTTTTTATACGGTGGTGTCGGTATCGGCAAAACTCATCTTATTCAGGCGGTTGGCAATGCAGTAGTAGCAAACAATCCGTCCGCCCATATTGTCTATGTCTCTACTGAGCAATTTGTACAGGAGTTCCTGGATGCTATCCGGTTCAAGAAGAATACTGACTTTGCAGGCTACTACCGCAGTGCCGATGTACTCATCATTGACGACGTTCAGTTCATAGCTGGTAAAGAAAAAACCCAAGAGGAATTCTTCCACACATTCAATGCCCTGCATCAAGCAAACAAACAAGTCATCATCAGTAGCGATAAACCACCGAAGGATATTCCAACGCTTGAGGACCGCTTACGATCTCGCTTTGCATGGGGCATGAGCATTGATATGCAAAACCCTGACTTCGAGACAAGATGCGCAATCGTACAGACAAAAGCTAGTTCGCACAATATTGTTCTTCCACCCCCTGTTGTTGAATATTTAGCGAACCATATTCAGACAAACATTCGTGAACTCGAGGGTGCGCTCAATCAACTGCTGGCGTTTTGTGAAATGCGCGGACTTGAACCCGATCTTAGTATCACGACCTCCCTACTTGGCTCCAGCAAATCCAGACCCAAACACATTAGCGCCAAACAAATCATAGAACGCACCGCTAAGCACTTCCAGATTCCAATGGAGGACATCTTAGGGCCAAAGCGAGACAAAGATATTGTGGTTCCCCGCCAGGTTGCCATGTATATACTGAGGAGCGAACTGCACTTAAGCTTCCCGAAAATTGCTCGTGAGTTGGGCCGTAAAGACCACACGACCGCCATCCATTCAGTCGAAAAGATCGAAAAGGAAGTTGGCTTTGATGCTGACATTCGTGCAGCTGTGACTGAAATCAAGGAGCGCCTGTATGCCTAAAACACACACGAATAGGGTGTGGAAGACATGGGTACAAGTTGTTCACACACGGGGTATAGACGGGGTACAAGTAACGGGACTTACGCACAGAGAAAATCAGAAATCGGAAAGCCTGAGCACAACCATCCAACTTGTCCCCCGCTTGCACACTAAATGTACTCACGGTCACCCACAGGCAAAAACAACAATTAACAGATCAATTTTAAAGTTATCCCCATTATCCACAGAGCCTATAAATAGCTATAACGAAGTATATTTACCTAAAAAGGAGTATTAATAATGAAGCTGCAAGTCACCCAAGAAAACCTCTCCAAAGCATTATCCAGTGTCGGACGAGTAGCTAGTACACGTGGAACATTACCGATACTTTCAAACGTATTACTTAAGACTGTTGGTACTCGTTTGAGCATTGCTGCCACTAACTTGGATATAGCTATCACTCACTACATTGGCTCAAAAGTTGCAGAAGAGGGCTCTATTACCGTCCCTGCCCGGCTGATGCAGGATTTTGTGGGCAGTCTGCCAGGGGGTGTGATCGATCTGACGCTTGAAGACAACAAACTGCATGTTAGTACTGATCAATATAACTCGACAATTAATGGTGTGTCAGCTGAAGACTACCCAGTTATGCCGGCAATTGATGGCGGTGTTACCTGGACGATTTCAGCAAAAGCACTCAAGAGCGGTTTGCAACAAGTCATTGGTGCGGCATCAAACGACGAAGCCCGACCAGTATTAACCGGGGTATATGTTCATAGTCACGAAGGTAAGGTGTATTTAGTAGCAACGGATAGCTACCGGTTGGCGGAAAAGATCTTGCCTGCGAGCAGTGACGAAATCAACCTACTTATCCCTGCGAATGCGCTTCAGGACCTTCTCCGTATTGTATCTGATCATGACGAAGACGTAACAGTTACACACGATGATCAACAAGTGCTTTTCAAAGTTGGCGACGTGGAGCTCGTTACTCGCTTGATTGAAGGTAAGTACCCAGACTACCGTAAACTAATTCCAAAAGATTTTGCGAGCAGCGCAACACTTAAGCGATCGGATTTTGTGAACATCACTAAAGTCTCTAGTTTATTCGCACGTGAAAGCGCTGGAAGTGTAACGATACGTTTGGACGATGCGACTGGCCAGGTCAGTATTCGTTCGGTTGCATCGCAACTTGGCGAAAACACAGCCAGCGCTGACGCACAGGTTACTGGCGAAGGTACTATCACGCTCAATTCTCGCTACATTCTAGACGCTTTGGGTGCATTAGGTGGTGACCAGGTCACATTCTCGTTTAACGGCAAGCTGGAGCCTTGTGTGTTGGCTGATCCTGCTGCTTCTGACTATCTCCATGTCATTATGCCGCTGAAGAGTTAACTCTTATACTATAGCTATATGATTAGTGATATTCGGCTTCAAAAGTTTCGTTCTTATGCGGACGAATCTTTTGAAATTGAGGATGGTGTAAATATTGTGGTTGGTCCAAACGCCAGTGGCAAGAGTAATTTGCTTGAAGCGATTCTCATGCTGGCGCGCGGGAGTTCATATCGCGCGGCCGACAGCGAGGTAGTTGCGCACGAAGCGCCCTGGGCGCGGCTTGATGTGCACCTTGATGATGGTGTACGCACCCTGAAGATGATTCGAGAGCCAAATGACCGAATCCGCAAAGAATTTATTATCGATGAGCAAATTGTTAAACGGCTGACACAGCCGAAGACACTACCTGTTGTGCTCTTTGAACCAGACCACTTAAGGTTGCTGAGCGGTAGCCCGGAAAATCGACGGGAATATATTGATGCACTACTTGAACAGATGGACGCTCATTACGGCACGCTCAGACGGAGGTACAAACGCACGCTTGCTCAGCGCAACGCCCTGCTCAAGCAAGGCAGCCATTATGCACACCAACTATTTGCCTGGAATATTCGTTTGTCGGAGCTGGCCGGGCAAATAGTCTCAGCCCGCCTGGAGTTATTGGGTCAAATTAATAAAGACTTAAGTCGGTTGTATTCAGAAATGGCTGGCAAACAGAATGAAGTACGGTTTGAGTATCAGTCGTCATGTTTACTAGAGCAGTACAGCAGTTCCCTGCTCCACAAACTGGAGCAAAGCCAGGAACTGGACTTCTTACGGGGATTTACCGGGAGTGGACCACACCGAGACGACATGATGATGTGGCTGAATGAACGGCCCGCATCAGAAACTGCTTCGCGTGGGGAGACGCGCAGCTTGCTCCTGGTGCTCAAGATAATTGAACTCCGACTGCTAGAGCATTCACGCGGTCAAAAGCCGATCCTGCTGCTTGACGACGTCTTCAGTGAACTTGATGGTGCGAGGCGCCGGGCTCTCACGGAAGTTATCGGTAGTTACCAAACATTTATTACGACGACTGATGCCGACGTAGTGGTCCAGCACTTTATAAACAACTGCAATATTATTCCACTGAGCCTAGAATCAGAACAGTCTTCGTAAAATACTCTAAAGTATCTGGATGTTATAGCTATTACGAGGAATGCCTATTTTATCGATAGTTTGGTTAATTGCATTATTGGCTGCTTTAGTTCTACTTGGATCTGTTCCGAAAATCCTGGTTTGTTCGTTGTATACCGCATCACCCACATCTGGCGTGATGTATATAAATTTGTCATATATTGATACATCAACAACTTTATCGGCCTTTTGAAGCTCGGCAATCTTCTTGTCAATACTGTCTGTGTTGTCGGCAGCAGGATTAATGCGTAGTGCAACTAATTTATCCTTGGGTGTTGAAAGACTGAGCGTATAACCGTCAGGATCGACTGTTATGGCACTGAATTTATAATCACCATAGCTATACTGAATGGAGCCCTCGCGTTTTTCTGGATTGAAGCCCACGAGTTTATCGGATTTTACCAAAAGGAGTGTGTTACCCATGATCTTTATGCTCTCGACATCTTTGACTGTATAGAGAAGCTTTTGCTGTTCGCCGGCAATATCGTAGACATCAAGCTGCTTGTTGCCGTATCCACAGAGAAGGTTGTTTCCACAGAGTTCGAGTGACTGATAGGTGCGTTCTGTTCGGAACGATTTCGTTTGCCCCTCTCTATATACCAATAATTGTCCAGTAACAATAGCGTTCTCTTCGTGAGGATCAATCTCGCCCTGGGTAAGAGCGAGCATAATAGCATCCTTGGATACGCTCAGTGTATGTGTGCGTAGTGAATCATCCTGTGGTCTACTAACATTAATGGTCTCAGGATTCGACGTGGTGTTTTTGTAATACAGAATCTGATCAAACGTATCAATATTGTAGACAACAAACCCTTCTTTATAGGGCTGTATAGTATATGTTTTATCTGGGTTTAAGCCGACCAGTGCTGTTTGACGTAATGGTTTTAGGTCGGTACTAAGAACGTATACAACATGAGGACCAGACTCGTCTTCGTGGGGGTCCGGTGTGCGCACCAACAGGAGATTGCCTTCTGTTGTTTTTGTGTAGCCTTCGCTCGTACCCTCTACACCTTCGAGTCCTGATAGCGTGTATGCAGGTTGGTCGGCACTGGCAGAAATATGTAATTGGGCATTCCCAACGTTATCGCCACAGCCGAGTGAAAGTAACAGTTTGCCACTGTAGTACATGCAGGGATATGGATTATCGCCAACAAATTTTCGCGCCTTTTCTGGTGATAATTTTGCACTAACGGTGGTCTTCTGGAAGAATCCACCTACTTTGACAACGCTGAAGTAGCTGTGATCGCCTCGCGTAACAGTTACTTCATAGTCACCCTTTTTTAGTAGTTTTTTGATTGGACCGGAAGAAGAGGCGGTCGTGGTTTTTTGCTTATCTTGGTTCAGAAAACTGTAGTGTGCCTCACCTGTTCCATCGGTATTTACTTCTATATACGCATGGCTGGATATATAGCTAAATGTAATGAGCGTAAGCAAACAAACTAGACCGAAAATGATCCATTTTTTAAAACGCACGATAGGCGACGGGGCATAATTTGTATTTGAATTGGTGTTGAGTTGACCGTATTCCATTTAAAGTTCCCTTCTTGACGGTAAGATTGCGACGGGCGAAGTCGTTATTTTTAATGCATCCGCAGTACAGTTTGGAATCGGTGATCTTCCTACTGTCTCGCTACTCTTTGATAGTGAGGTTATGACTGGCACTGGTTTGCTGGAGTAAATTGCAGTGAGCACTGGCTGTATGCAGTACATTACTCGCGGCTGTGATCCGTATTTTGTTCTGATGTCTATGTGAACGTGATATTGACCGGGTGCTTCGGTGTCGCTTGAGTGCATGATTAACTGCCCGGCTTTTACTTTTTGCCCAACTTTAATGCCGGGTAATTTACCACCGTCCAGACCGTGCCCGTAATTAATGATGATGTTCCCAGGGATCTCGATAGTAACACCTTCCCCAAATCCTCCACGATTGGGAGCGCGGTACACTGTACCGTCAGTCATGGAATACACAGGAGTGCCATTTGGTACGCCTAAGTCTATTGCAGCGCGACCGTCGTGGTGGCGTTTAGTGAGCCAATCGCTATCAAGCTTGTCCTTGCTGATATGCTGCTTAAACCATTTTTTATCAAGTGGAAGGCACCATGCACCGGAGCCTGCACTGGCAGGCGGGCAGTTGGCAGTACCACCCATAGTGTCGCCTGCGCAGCCGCTGGTGCCTACGACTATGTCGGCAGAACCAGGTGCCACGGTTTCACCGCCGGTGATTTCTGTGTTGGCAAGCATTTGCTTGGCCCACGTAACACGTTGTTGCTGGTAGCTGTCTCTGGGGACTTCAAAGTTCTGTTCCCAGAAGAATGTTGCGGCCTGAACGCTTACCTGTTGTTTTAGGCCTTCCCATTGGTTTTTTCCAGGCGTTGGTATCCAAGCATTTGCTCTGTCTGGGCTAGTGGAGCCTCTTCCTTTTGCCTCTTTGACGAGATATTCAAGCTGCCACTGCAAAGAGTTGAGTACTTGCTTGACAGGCACCCCGCGGGCTTGGGCTTCTTTTGTTGCTGCATTCTCAAGTGTAGTACGCCGGCCAAATGACCATTGGGCGATACCGAAGCCGATGCCGTTCGCTTTTTCTACGACGGCTGGATCAAAGTTGGATTCTGCTTGTATGTTTCCCATGACTCCCACTGCTTGAACGGGACTTAGTCCCTGCCCCCTAAAGAAGGCATAGACGAACCGTTGGATTTCTATCTTTTCTTTCGGAGTGGGGCCGAGATCCCCGAAATTAGCTGCGCACACAGGTGGAGCAACTTCAAAATAATTAATACCAGATTGTATCATCCGTTTACGTTCTTCTTCGGCAGAGAGATCGGGATTACTAATAGCCGCACTGACAATATTCGGCATTAGTATGATGGCTGCGAAAAAGAAGTAACTTATTCGCGTGATTGTTTTTTGAAAATGTAACGGGATCATCATACTTTACTTTAATTGGTTAAATGCGGCGATTAAGGCTGGTTGCGGATCGAGGA
>JAQGGX010000015.1 GCA_028289075.1 Candidatus Saccharimonadota bacterium
AACGAAGAAATTGCCAAGGCGATGGAAATCGAAGTCGACAAAGTTGAGCACATCATGAAGATTAAGCAGGACATTTCTAGTCTTGATGCCTCAGTGCGTGATGACGAAGAAGATTCAGTATTGGCTGACTTTATCGAAGACGAAGACACAGTCTCTCCGGAAGAATCTGCTACCACGCAGTTGCTCAAAGAGCACGTCAAAGATATGCTAGGAAGCTTAACCGAACGCGAACAAAAGATTCTGAAGCTTCGCTTCGGTCTTGAAGACGGCAAAAGCCACACGCTTGAGGAAGTAGGGCAGGAGTTCTCAGTAACTCGTGAACGCATTCGTCAGATTGAAGCCAAGGCGCTCGCCAAGCTTCGCAAACACAAAGACGCGAAGAAGCTCCACGACTATATAAAATAGCCGCTTGTATTTTTCGGCTCAGAGGCGCTCTAACCCGGCTACGCGCGGATGGCGCTTACCGACCTCTTTGCCGCGAAAATACTCGCTCAGTCGAGAAATCAAAAAAAATACCTCGAAGTAATTCGGGGTATTTTAATGACCTAACAGGGGTAAGATTGTTGACCTATGATTCGATAGATGTTATTGTATGTTGACATGAGCCATTATTTCGACGGTGAACAAGAAAATTCTTTTGGACCGCAATTGCCTGAACGTTATTGGGTTCGTACGGCTGCAGACATGCTGCCGGATACTATCGTGTACCCTCGTGTCGACATAGTGAGTATTGATGAACAAACAGGTATTTTATTCCTAAAAACCGATAGCCAACTCGATGCGAGTACGAGTGCATGGGAAGACGATTCCTATAGCCCTCGTATTGGAGTGCTCCGTATATATCAGTCGAATCCAGATGGTTCGCTGATAGAAGGCTATATAGCCGATGTCCGCACGGCTAAACAAGGCTCAATATCTCGAGCTAAAATCACATCAGAGGAAGGTGAAGATACTCGTTTTAAGTATCGGCCGTATAAATACGCCCAACTACTGGGCGTAATCTATGAAGATGAAGAAGGAAAGTCGCAGTACAGTAGTATTCCCCAACTGCGTGAGGAGACTCTTGCAGCAGCTGCTTTCCTCGCTGAAACTATGGACCGCGCGACTGCAGATAAGAAAAAGAAAGACGAAGTAAAGGCTGCCAACCCTAAGACAGACGATACAGAAATTTCAACTTCTGCGATAGCAAAAAAACCTGCCATCCCAGCACCGCGTGCTCCTGAGCCTAGGAGCGGGCAAGAGGAGGCTTCTCAACAAGGTGAAGCTGGACAGGCAGTAGAAGCTGAGGATTCTCTACAGCCCTCGCGACGTCGTCGGTTACTGCGATGGATAATTGGTGGTGAATAAAATATCCCTGGAGCCCAGGGATATTTTATTTGGATATAAGGTTGAGTTCTTTGAGGAGGATCTCAAGTGTCTCGATCATTATGAACGGATCTTGATCGTTGAGAATTGTGTGGTCGGCGTAGGCGATAGGGCCGCCTTTTTCTAAGTTCTCAATTTCGTCGATTTCACGCTTAACGATCTGGTCTATAGTGTAAGTGCGGTGTCCGTCCTTGCGGGCAACTGCACGGGTACGGCGAAGAGCTTTTGGTGCGGTAATAGCAACCACGATCAAATCATCACCGAATACTTCTTCTAGGTATTTGTATTCGGTCCAGCTGTATAAACCGTCCAAGACCACACGGGTATGACCTTTGTCGAAATAGCCTTGGGCTTTGCGGGCGGCATGTTTGGCGAGTACGGCAGAGCCTTCTTTTTCTCGCATATCGGTACGGACGAACATTTCATCCCGGACATTATGGAGGCCGCGGCGTTGCACTTCTTCGTACACCATACTGCCGAAATGCACGACCGGCCAGTCATGGGTTTCTTCCAAATAGTTAGTACAGGTGCCTTTTCCAGCGCCTGGCATACCTACGAATGCGATTACTTTCTTCTTACTCATCTGGGGTATTGTACTAAATTATGGCCAAAAGGGCCAAAAGCGTATACTAAATTGGTATGAAAACTTCTGTTGTTTCTCCTAAGCACGACGTAAAAGTGTTTCAGGATAAGTTAAATAAGTACAAACACGCTATTGAAGCAGATATTGAAGCGTATAGTAAGCAAGCTGAACGGATAACCCTACAACAATACGGTGCGCATTCACGCGTGGCAACAGATGCCTATCTAAGCGTCCTAGGCCGTGGCGGTAAGCGTATCCGTGGCGCACTGACATGGCTGGGGTATGAAATGATGGGCGGCAAGAACCCGCACATGATCGTGCAGGCAGCTCGTGCTATTGAAATGATCCACGCCTATATTCTGATCATAGATGATATTCAGGACCGATCACTCGTACGCAGGGGAGGCCCGACAGCACACGTAATGCTTTCGGATTACCATCGCTTTAAGGGCTTGGCAGGATCATCTGATCACTTTGGTCAGGCGATCGCTATGAATGCGGCGCTCACTGGCAACCACGCCGCTCAGATGGTGCTCGCGAATCTCCCGGCAGATGAAGAGGCCCGACTTAAAGTTGTGAGCATTATGAACCGCACCATGGTGATTACGGCTCACGGCCAAACGAATGACATATTTAATGAAGTTGATGGCAAAGTTTCTGAAGACGATGTGAATCGTGTACTGGAATGGAAAACCGCTCATTATAGTTTCTTGAACCCACTACACGTGGGTATGGTCCTGGCTGGCGCTGATTGCAGCGCCACGGATGCGATCACTGATTATGCGATGCATGCTGGCCGTGCGTTTCAGATCACCGATGACATTTTAGGGACGTTTGGTACGGAGTTCGACAGCGGTAAAAGCCCAATGGATGATATTAAGGGCGGCAAACGTACGGTGCTGACAGTTCATGCACTTGAAAACGTCGATCACTCAGACAAGAATTTTCTACTACAATCACTTGGCAACACGAAGCTCGGGTTGAATGAATTTGAGCGGTGCAAAGATATTTTGCAAGAATGCGGCGCCCTGAAGTACGCCAAAGCAAGGGCAAGTAAACACGTTAGTCTTGCGAATCAAGCACTTGAAAAAGAAGAGAGCCGCTGGAGTCCTGAAGGCACCCAGTTCCTCCGCGGCCTTACTCAGTACTTGTTAGTACGCTCTTCCTAGGCCCTCATATTGCTCAGAACATAATTTGTATGTTTACCTTGAAGGTAGCTCAACGAGCAACCGAGACAGGAGTAACCCCACAAGCTCTATATAAGAGACGAGATTTGGCTTTACAGGCTTTAAGACGAGTATATTCCCGAAGATATCCCGAGCTGGCGGCTTAAGAATAAGGGAGGATTTGTATGATTGAAGGTGGAAACGCATCTCAGAACCATGAACAAAGAGAGTCACACGTTCAAGCACCCAATCTTGAGTTTGTCATGTCGGTACTGCACCTTCGTACGACGGTGGTTGATGCGGTCCAGGCAGAAGCAAAGACGAGTAAGTACGTAGATCTCGAGCAGGCTTATTATGTGTTTGACTACCTATTGGATGAGGCGGTCAGTACAGACTTTACCCGCACACGCCTTAATGATGATGAAAAATCACTTGCCAGGAGTACCGTCGGACTAATGGGAAAGATGCTGCGTGAATACCGCGAAGGAACCACGCCAGATCAGTTACTAGAACGTTTAAAAAGGGAAGAAAAGCTTGAACCCTCGAAATTTAATAGTGTGCATATAATGCTGAAAAAGCTTTTGGAAAGTGAATGGGAAAAACGTCGGAGCTAATCAAACTATACAGCGATAACCTTGGTGACTCAGCGCAAATTGCCGATACCCGTCTTTCAGCTTAGTCATTTTATTGCATTAAGAAACCTTGGCATACACAAGCTTGCAAAAGCAGTTTATTTATTTAATAATCTAGATAAATAAAGTTCATTAGCAGGAGATAATGTTCATGGCAGAGGTTAATTTTGTACCTCGCGAATTGATGGGAGGTGGTCCTGAAAGGGTTAGCCCATTTGATGTGTTGGCGACCTCTGGCCATGGCCCACAGGAACACGAGTCTATTGTACTGGCTCAAGAGTTCGATACTCCTGAACTAATGACAACGAGGCAATCACGATTATTGCAGCGTATATATCCTGATGCAGCTACTTTATTCCCAGATTTGAACCGTGGGCAGGCACAAGCTGTCATCGAACAGCTGAGTGAAAAGTATTTACAGCATAGACGCGAGTCGGTTCCAGCCCACAGGCTAGTAGCACGTGTAATCGATTATGCACAGGGCTTTAGCGATATAGAAATTAGCAGATGGCATAAGGTAGGCATTGAGTCTCTTTATCGAGGCAGAAGGATATTTTGCAGTAAGTTGGCCGAGATTTGCTCACCAGAAGAGATACAGGGCATAGCGGAAAATGTAGCCCGCATGGCAGCACCAATGCTTAAGAACGTCGTCAGTATAGAAACGATCGAGCTTTCACAGGAACCCGAAAAAGCACACCGAAAAAGTGCTCCAATACAACATGATAGAGATACCGTAGCGTCCATCGGGCGTCCTGCTAAACTAGCATTAATACCCCTAGCCAGAGGAGAAGGTGAGGGGAGTAACTGGCGACTGCGTGGAGCATGCAGAAGTGAAAATCCAGATCTCTTTATGGCTAAAAATGCTCATGAGGCCAAAGGGCCTATTGCGATTTGTCGACGTTGTCCTGTGACATCCGAATGTTTGAATGAGGCGCTTAAGACTGGACAACGGTACGGGGTGTGGGGAGGATTAACGCAGGGTGAGCTGCGCATATTACAGAAAAAAATAAAAGCAAAGGATCAGGAAACGCGCAGCGCTTAAGGCTAAACAGCACTTTTACCGTATACTAGGAATATGACAGAGGTGATAGACCAGAAAAAGAAAAAACTCGTAATTATTGATGGAAAGTCCGTGTTCTACCGTGGCTACTATGCCATGCCGAACTTGGCGACGCGTGATGGCATACCAACTGGAGGCGTCTATGGATTTGCCGTGATGGCGCTCGAGGTTATTAAGCGATTGAAACCCGATTATGTTGCGGTTGCGTGGGACAAACCGAAGACTAATATCCGTAAACGGCTTGAGCTATATCCAGAGTACAAAGCAGGGCGCAAGCCACCGCCACCTGATTTTTATACGCAGATCCCAATTCTGCATGAACTGCTCCAGGCATTCGGCTGGCCACTGTATGAACTCGATGACTACGAAGCCGATGACATTATGGGTACACTCGCTGTGCAAGCAACCGCCCAGGATATCGAAACGCTGCTCGTGACATCCGACATGGATATGCTCCAGCTGGTTGATCCGCATGTGCATGTCTTTGCACTCAAAAAAGGCTTATCAAATATTGAGTTGTATAGTCCAAAAAGCTTTGAGGCTAAATACGGCATAGAGGTTAAGCAGTTCTTAGACCTTAAGGCACTGAAAGGTGATAGCTCAGACAACATTCCGGGTGTACCCGGCATCGGCGAAAAGGGCGCAATTGAACTACTCAAAGCACATCAAACACTCGATGGAATTTATGATAATCTGCCGTTGCTCAAAGAAAGTATGCGTAAAAAACTTGAAGCCGGCCGTGACCTGGCATACCTGAGTAAAAAACTTGCAGCTATTTGGACTGACGCTCCAATCAAGCTCGACCTTGCCGAAGTCGATGGTACCAAATGTAACCCCGTACAGGTACGGGATAAGCTCCAACAGCTTGAATTCCGTACCTTGGTGCGTCAGTTGCCTGAGGCTATGCAGGTGCCACTCGACCCTGATAACCCAACGCCAGCAGGCGGTGAATTTACAGCCGGCAAAGGCAAGCGCACAACTATTGATTCCACCACAGCGCTTCAGGCACTCGACTTGTCCAGCGCGGATAAATTGTTTGTACATGCTCGCTGTGCTGGCAAACACGGCCGCAGTCCACAGCTGCTTATTTTGAGTGCAAGCCCGGACCAAACCTATGTGCTTGATCTGACTAAACTCAAGGCCAAAGATGTGAGCAATAAGCTCAAAGACATCATCGAGAACGAGGCTATCCAGAAAATCGGCTATGACGTGAAGTCCAGCATCAAGGCCTTTTATAGTTTGGGTATGGAACTGAAGGGTGTGGGGCATGACGTGCTGATTGGCGCGTTTCTACTCAATTCACTCAGGCGCGAACAGAGCCTGACCGAACTAGCGCAATCAGATCTCGGCTACGAGGGGACGACTCTTGATGACATGCCAACAGAAGAGCTTGCGGAACGGGCGCATGAAGTTATTGCGGTGATAGCCGGGCTCTACACCCAACAGAACAAAGATCTTCGAGAGAACCCAAAGCTAACTGAACTCGCTCAGACAATCGAGTGGCCGGTCATCCCGGTACTGGCTGCTATGGAATATGAAGGCATTGAGCTAGATAGTGGTTACCTGGCAAAGATGTCTGATGAACTGTCAGAACAAATCAGTGATATAGAGCAGCAAATTTACGGACACGCTGATCAGGAATTTAACATCAGTTCGCCGTCGCAACTCGCAGATATTTTGTTCGAGAAGTTGCAGCTATCAAGCAGGGGTATCAAGCGTGGAAAAACAGCTTATTCAACCGCAGCCAGCGAGCTCGACAAGCTCCGTGGCATGCATCCAATTATCGATCTCATCACGCAGTACCGTGAATACACCAAACTCATGAACACCTACGTAGAGACATTACCAAAGCTCGCTGATGAACATGGACGTGTGCACACCACCTTTAACCTCACGATTGCCCAGACTGGACGCCTCAGCAGTACTGACCCTAATCTCCAGAACATTCCAGTTCGTACCGAGCTTGGTAATCGTATCCGCACGGCATTCGTGGCGGGTGAGGGTAAGGTACTGGTCAGTGCCGATTATTCACAGTTTGAACTTCGTCTGGCTGCATACTTGGCCGGTGATCAAGAATTAATAGAGATGTTTAACCGCGACACCGATGTGCACACTGTAACCGCCGCGCAAGTCTACGGCCGCAACCCTGAAGACGTTACAAAGTCTATGCGCCGAGATGCTAAGGTAATCAACTTTGGTGTGCTGTACGGCATGAGCCCACACGGATTATCTATTGCAACCGGCATGACTATGGTCGCTGCCAAGACCTTTATCGACAAGTACTTTGAACTGCGAAAACCACTACTTGACTACATGAATAGTCTGAAGGAAAAGGCTCGCAAAGACGGATATGTAGAAACGTTGTTCGGACGTCGCCGTCCGAGTCCCGATATCCACTCCAGTAACTTTATTGTGCGCCAGGCAGCTGAGCGTGCGGCTATCAACATGCCTATTCAAGGCACAGAGGCTGACCTCATGAAGATGGCCATGATTCAGGTCCAGGACAAGCTCAAAGGTACCTCCGGTAAGCAACTATTGCAGATTCATGACTCAATTCTGGTGGAAGTACCGGAAGCGGAAGGCGAGCAAACAGCAAAAATGCTCAAAGACACCATGGAAGGTGTCTACGACCTGCCGGTCAAACTGACGGTCGAAACATCCATCGGCAAAAACTGGGGCGAACTGTAGTGTCCATAGTTCGGATGAATCAAAAGAGAGAATTCTTAGGTTCAATTTATACTTCTTAGTGTAAAATTGTGTAACTACGACTTTAACAGGTAGTTTTAGCGGTGGAGGAGGTAAGGCTATGCTCGAGATGGCAGGGTGTGCAGTTCCTGATCACGAAGGAAGGCTTTTGCTAGTTCACCGCAATACTCGACGTTTCCAGCACTGGGAATTCCCCGGCGGCAAGCCTGATCCTGATGAAAATGTCTACGAGACAGCTATTCGCGAAACCGAAGAAGAAACTGATCTGCCCGTCGCTATTATTCGCAAACTTGTAGTGTGCGAGTTTGTGCAAGACGAGCAAACGGCTCGCTATAGCTTATTCCTTGCGCGTACCCTTGATATTCGAATGGTACCCGTACCCATGGAGTCAGATACACATGACGCTGTTGACTACTTTTCTCCGGAGGAGATGCGTTACATCCCACATTCGTTAAGTGTCGAGCATATTCTTGCTACAATGGAACGAGAGAATGTAACAATACCAATATTAACTGCCCATGGACTTCAAAGAGCGAGTTAAACGAGCGCAAGAATTATTAGTTACGGCCAAGCACGTGGCTATTGCTACCGTGAACGCTGACGGTTCGCCGCATAATACGCCGGTGTTTATGGCCTTTGATGATGGTCTCCGTGCTTAATTGGTCATCACATCCTGATTCGCAGCATTCCAAGAACATTGCCAGAACCGGCCAGGTATTTATCGTGCTGTTTGATTCCACAGCCACGGGCGGCGGGCTCTACATTCAGGCAGAAGCCAACCAGGCTAGCGGGCTCGAGCTTGCAAAAGCAGTTGAAGCCTATAATGCAGGCCGCTCAAAATATGCCAAAGAACCGTTAACGACCGAATATTTCAGTGGCGACAACCCGCAGCGTTTGTACGGGGCTATCCCTATAAGAATTTGGGTAAATCTAGCTGAACGAAACGAACGTGGTATGGTTGTTAGAGATATACGTGTTGAAATATCGGTGGGCGATTTGCAAGGAAACAACGATGAATAAGGTTTATAAAAAGCTTGTACGGGACAATATCCCTGAGATCATCCGCAAAAACGGTGAAAAACCAGTTACCAGGACTCTGGATGAAAAAGAATACCTAGAAGAGTTAGTGAAGAAGCTCAAAGAAGAAGTTGCTGAGTTTGATGCTGACCGTTCCGTAGAAGAGCTCGCTGACGTCAAAGAAGTTATGATTGCTATCCGCGAAGCGCATGGTATTCATGCCGGAGAATTAGAAGACGTACGCCGAACGAAAGCCAACAAAAACGGTCGTTTCAAAAAACGGCTATACCTAGAAGGGGTCGAGTAATGATCCCCGATCAACTGGCGATGTGGGATAGAAAGCACGGCTTAGGAGAACATGCGGTATATAGAGAAGGACCTTTGCCGTTTGCCGAGAGGGTAGAGCCATTATTTCCACGTACGGCAGAAGTTCTAGAGCTCGGCTGTGGAGTAGGCGGTGATGCTTACTTTTTTGCAACGAAGGGCCATCATATCACGGCGACTGATTACTCGGGTGTCGTTATTAAACAAAATCACGAATTGCGACAGCATCCAACGTTGAAGTACTCAGTGTTGGATCTTACGGAAGTGCTACCATGCGAAACTGAAAGCGTTGATGTGGTGTATGCTCACTTGTCATTGCATTATTATGATCACGAAACAACCAAGACGGTTTTTGCAGAGATTGCACGCGTACTGAAGCTGGGCGGACTACTCTGTTTCGCATGCAAATCGATACAAGACTCGGATTATGGGAAGGGCGAAGAAGTAGAACCCAATCTGTTCATTTCAGCAAAAGGACATGTCCGACATTTCTTTACTTCAGAATATGTCGAAGAGCTTATGAGTGGTTTATTTGAGATTGAAACGATAGACGAAAGCGAAGAACACTACGTAAACAAAACCGCAGCATTCGTTAGATGCATTGCACGAAAGGCCGGGAATCATGAGTGAACCAGTATTACGAGTAGCAGCGAAAGCGGTCATTGTGAATGATGACGGCAAAGTATTAATCGTCCGTGAAGCTGCAACATATGATGAAGGAACGCAGATTGGCCGTTATGGTTTGCCTGGCGGACGGCTAAATCCGGGTGAGCGTTATGAAGATGGGCTCCATAGGGAGGTAGAGGAAGAGACAGGATTAACCGTAGAGCCACAATATCCGCTATATGTTGGTGAATGGCATCCGGATATCAAAGGTATACCGCACCAGATCATCGCGATTTTCATGGTCTGCAAGGCAAAAACAACTGAGGTGCATTTGAGCTCTGAGCACGACGAATACTTGTGGATTGATCCGACCAAATACGCAGACTACAACTTTATGACTCCGGATGATGAAGTCATTGCTCGATTGAATCAGTGGCAGCAAAGTAGTTCGGCCGCTTTGTTAGAAAAATAGCTGTTTCTTACTCTTTTAGCGTGCACACTAACTGCATTAATAAGGAGACGAGAGCAATGAAATGGCTCAGAGAACACGCCTTGGGTCTTACGATGTTTATTCTGTTCCTCCTTTTCCTGGCAGGGCAGAGCGTAGCGGGATATGCCAACTACAACGAAGAGCAACAACAGCATAATCAGTCCGGAATTACTTATAGCGAATATATAAAGTCAGGTGACTTTATAGAAGGCGTGTTTGAGAACTGGGAAAGTGAGTTCCTGCAAATGGGCTCCTTCGTGATACTCACTGTATTCTTGCGCCACAAGGGCTCGTCAGAATCAAAGAAATTAATTGGCAAAGAATCTGTCGACCAGGAGCCAAAACAGACAACTGACAAAAATGCCCCGTGGCCCGTACGAAAGGGTGGCTGGATACTCAGCATCTACAAGAATTCTTTAAGCCTTGCACTCATCATGCTGTTTATTTTTTCGATATTCCTGCATGCATATGGTGGTTCACGGGCAACCTGTGAAGAGAATCTAATCCATGGCCAACAGGAGTGTTACAGCACTATAGGATACATGGGCACATCAAAGTTCTGGTATGAATCGTTTCAGAACTGGCAGAGTGAATATCTGGCACTAGCTGCGATGATCGTGTTCTCGGTCTATTTGCGTCAGCAGGGATCGCCCGAGTCAAAGCCCGTCAGCGCACCATACGCAAAAACGGGTAGTGGATAGGGGTCAGCACTTGAAAATAGTGCAATTTGTGTTATTATACTTATGATGAAATACATTTTGGGAGTTTTCGGAGTTGTTTTAGTGCTGATCTTCGTGATCGTACTGCTCTTTAACCGTGATTCGGGCACTAACACGCAAACCGGCAATAAAGCAGTAGTCCTTGCCGACTACGCCAATAAAGATGCTCGTGCAGAACTAACCCAACAAGGCAAAGTAACTGCTCAGGAGAAGCGCTATAGCGTACACATGACCGTATCCCGTACCGAACGTGTAATCGAAGTGCTGCAGGGTTATGACCAGACGGTACTTCGCCGTGAAACATTCTCAAACAACGAGTCAGCTTACAGCACGTTTATAATCGCGCTCGATCAAACAGGCTTTAGCAGAGAAAAGCCCTCCATTATTAAAGATGAACGCGGCGCTTGTCCTCTGGGGCAACGATATATTTACGAGCTGAACGATGGCACCAGCCAAGTCCTCCGTCTTTGGAACACCTCTTGCAACACCAAAGAAGGCACGTTTGGTGGCAAGAGTACCGTACGCCAGCTCTTCCAGGAGCAATTCCCGAACTACGGGGATATCACTCGCGGCATTACGCTATAGCATTCAAATTATCCATATTATTGCTGTTATGTAGTATTCCATAGTCTCATTTATACCGTTTATGGTAATAAGTGCTTCGCATGCTTATTAATAATATCCAAATGATAAAAATACTTGCGTTATGGGTATATAATTTCTACAACAAGTATAAACAGAAGAAATAAAACGATGAGTGCCGAAACAACTGGACTATTAGAACTAGCTCCACCCTCCGAAGGCCTCATACACCATGCAGCTCCTCAGTTAGAATTAGTGACCAGCGAAGTTCCGGAGAGGCGTCCTATTGAACTGGAAGGTTACCGACGCGTCAGCCAACAGGAAGGTTTCCCTAGCGTGCGTATGGTAACAGTGTACCCCCGAAACGGGGCGGATATCGTTGACCCGACGCACGTGCTGCTCGCCGGGGGTCATGGACTGGGTATCTCTGAATTATCATCAATTGGGGCGCTCGTCGCCCGGACGGAGGGCTGTCCGGTTACACTCTGTGACCATCCGCGCATAAAGTCTGGCTCCGATCCTAATAGAGTAGAAAAACTTGCGCTGATGGGAGTTATGCGTGAACTTGGTGCAGACAAAAATCCTATCTATGTCGTAGGGAATTCACGGCGAGGTATCAGCGCTACCCAGGCAGTAGCCGAATTTCCCGGACAAGCGGTCTCCTTAGGACTGATTGCTTCCGGAGGATTTAGTGGTCCTATCCCAGGACGCGAGCTGGCTATGCGGGCGCTGCACGAGGCCATGGGCCCTTCAGTAGCTGCATCTGCGCAGATTGAGCAGTTGATGGACAGGGTCGATACCGCAAATATACTGGGAGCACTTGAAGCGGTGCAAAATCAGAGTGAACACGCGCAAGCACTTGGAGTGGTGGCACTCGCCGGACTGCTTACCTATACTCGAGGTGGTGAGCGGGTCGGACGCATGTTCAGTGAAGCGTTCAATATGTCGTCGCGTAGCCTCAAGATAGGAGCAGCTATTACACGCAAAGTTAGCTACGTTATGAAGGGCGGGATTGCGGGTTGGGAAGACATATGCGCAATTGGGCGGGCCGATTGCAGTGAAGACCTGGGCAAAGTCCTTCATAATGGCGTTCCTGTTGTTGATGTAGTGGCCGATCATGACGGCATCTTCCCAGAGTCAGATACCTTGCCAAATCTTCAGGGCTTTATGAGTCATCCATTATTCCTTCTCAGAAGGGTACACTCCAAGCACACTGGCGTACTTACAAATCCCGCAGTACTACTCCCGACCATACGCAACATGCGCGAAATGGCGCACCAAGCCGCTTAAACTCGTTTGAAACTTTCGCTAAAAATCGCCATTGTAGCGACAAATACACTTGTTTATATCACGTGTGGTAATAAATATGCTCTAGAATTACTCCTGGATCGTAAAAGCTGTTTATACTTGCTTGCTCTATATATAATCTCCAAACAACAACAATTATTAGTTGAAGCAGCATACAATGAGCAGCAAGCCATTAATCAGATACCGGAGTTCCGTGGAAGCGGGCGGTTATTTTCCGCCCATCTCTGTAGCGACGTACTATCCCGCGGAGCTTGATACCATAACTGACCCCACCATACAGATACCTGTACGTGGATGGAGTGTGGATTTTGAAATATTGCAGCGCTTGGCGCGGGGGATAGCTCTCCAGAACCACAGCCCGGTGAGTGTATATGACAGTCCTCGTCTCCCAACGGGCAGGAATGCTAACGAATTTAATAGTGGTGTACTGGCTCGTGTCGTGGACCATGTCCAAGCTTTTCGCCGCGAAAAGGCGCCGATTGATTTGAGAAGTTATTCTGCAGGTTCTATTCCAGCTGCACAGGTAGCACGTAACTACCCACATGCTATCCGCTCTATGGGTCTGGCTGCGCCAGCAGGCTTATCAGAACGGATGACTGGCAAAGAGCTTATCGGCAGGGCTTTACGAGACGTGTCTCGTGGTCCTTCACTAGATGAAGAAGAGTCTGTCATTCACAATACGATGGAACAGTCTCGCCAGCCATGGGGCGTTCTAAAGTTTGGTAAGTCAGCGTTTGGAGCAGGAAAATACGTTATCGGGAATGCACTCACGGTGTATCCAGAACTATGCGCCACTGCTGAGGCAGATATCCTGGAACCGCTCATCGAAGCCTATGACAGCGGCGTAGCAACCGCAATCATTACCCTGAGAGGAGATGGGGTTTACCCTCAAACTGAGATACTAAGTAGAATAGAATCAGCTCGCGGCGACAGAAGAATTGTTACAGATGCTATGGACGGTAAACATGCAGGTGTTTTAGGTAACCTTGAGGTGGCTCAGCACGTATCTGAGATTATGCGAGCGGCAAGAGAACCTGTAGTCGGGGTTGTTCCAGTTGCTGCTCTCGTATAAACACAGATTTTGTCGTTCAAATAGTGCTGAAACAACAATAGACCAATAATCTTGCTTACAATTCGCGAAGCTTTGACATAATAGAGTGATGATTAAAAGTATTATTTTTGACTGTTTTGGAGTGCTAACAACTGACACCTGGCGGGCATTTCTGGATAGTTTGCCGGCTGACGCTGATTTTGACCGGGCCCGTGAACTCAACCGCCAGCGCGATGCCGGACTAATTACGACTGATGACTTTTTGGAGCAAATAGAGCAACTTACCGGACGCAGACCACAAGCGGTTGAACTGCAGGTAACGAGCGATGTTATCAAGAACACGGCTCTGCTCAACTACATTCGTGAGCTCAAGAAATCAGGCTACAAAATCGGCATGATCAGCAATATCGCTACTAACTGGGTACGCGAAAAGTTCCTGACCCCTGAAGAACAAGCATTGTTCGACGATATGGTGTTTTCATATGAAATCGGCACTACCAAGCCCGACCCGCATATTTTTGAAGTTGCATACGAACGTCTAGGTGTTAGCCCCGACCATGCAGTATTCATCGATGATGTTGATACATACTGCGAAGCGGCCAGGTCACTCGGCATGCAGGCAATTGTCTATCATGACTTCACGCAAATGAAGCAAGAGCTGGAACGTGTCCTAGCTGCCGATTCGGATAACTAGACGTTTTTTCGTATCAAGTTGCTGCTGCAGCTGATACAAATGCATACGCAAGCTGCCAGCCAGGGCAGCGCTCGGCACCATAATGATGATTTGTGTTTGCTGGATGGCCACTTTGGGCGTGGTGTGAAAATGTTCTTCCACAAAAGCTTTGATTAGGCGTATTTCGGGTGGTTCTTCGAACTTACCCCTGTTTAATAACTCAGCAATACTATTTGTCATATGTAAGTAAGCTTACCATAAAGGGGCGTATACCTCGTATGATATATAAAAGCTCGTTTTAAAGGGCATAAGCAGTTTGGTATTGACAATATATTGCTAATGGTCTATATTGATGGCATAGTATTATTTTTGATAACTAACTAAAAAACATGAATACATTACTTGAATCAACCCGCGGCATCCACGCAGTACATGCGGAATCCTTACCAGCTACAGGTGCCATCCCTATGGTAGAAGCTGACCAGCCAGTCGGTATCGACAAAGTTACCGAAGGTATTGATGCTGTAGCTAAGCGAGATTTAGGAAACGAAAGAATTGCTAGGCCCTACGAACTAGCAACCCCTGATATGACTTCAGAGCCTGTCGACGATACTGTTTCTGAGAATGATGTGCCTGATAGAGCCAAAGGATATATGCCAGCCATATCTATCGGTACGGAACTGGAAACCAGAGGCAACACGGTTCTTAACAGAGTACTCACCGTAGCAGTAGACCGTCAACTAAACGGAACGCTACACTATACTCCTGCCAGCGAACTTCTGCATCCAGCAGCAGAAACCATTTCAACACAGGAGACAACGAGGCGAGGTGTGTTGCGTGGCTTGCTTGGCCGCACGATTACATTGCCGGTGGGGAACCATAGCGAAAATGGATCAGAGTTTACTCCACTTCCAGTTAATTTTGCTGATGCAGTACTACTCAGGAAAAAACTTTCCGAAAAATCATTCTGGGAAATAGCTGATATCGAGGGTGTGGATCAGACATCTATCCGGGTTCTTACGAATCTGGCATTAGCCCCTGAAGCCACCACGAACGACTGGGGTCTTCAAGCTGCACGAGCTATCCTTGCTCAAAAGTATTCAAAAGCAGGGGCAGGAGTCCTTGAGGGTATACCCATTGAAGCGATTACTGCCCGCTACCCTGAGGCGGTACGAGATATTGAAGCTGAAGTTAAGCGAGAGGTTGCTGAGAGAAGTCGGCGTGCAGGGCTTCTCAGCGTTCTTGCTACGAAAGCGGCGGTTGAAGCGGCGCACCGGAGTGATGCCACGGCAGAAGCTCCAGAACGTATCGCGGCAGCTTCATAAGTCGCCTTAGCTGGATATTCGCTATACTAGAGTAGTATGCCGGAATTACCAGAGGTTGAAACAATTCGAATAGGACTCGCCGCACTACTGCCGGACAAGGTTGTAGCGCGCGTGAATTTTGACTGGCCGAAGGGCTTTCCGAACGCTTCGGGTGATGTTGAGCAATTTTTGATCGGGGCCAAAATCGTGCAGATTACGCGTCGAGCAAAAGTTTTATTAATAGATCTCTCCACTGAACACACGCTTATTATTCATCTCAAAATGACCGGACAATTAGTGTTCCGAAGTGAGACCGAACGGTTCGGGGCGGGGCATCCGAATGATAGCTTAATCGGGGAGTTGCCAGACAGATCAACAA
>JAQGGX010000045.1 GCA_028289075.1 Candidatus Saccharimonadota bacterium
CAAGCAAATCAAAATTAGTCCAAGGCGATATCCTCAAACTCACCATCGCTGATGACGGTGCATTCCTGTACAAGCAGATCGGCCCAATTCCTCGTAAGCAGGTTGTCGGTGTGCTCATCCAGGAAAATGGCCACTACTACGTCGATGTAAACACACGGAAGTACCGTGTGCTTCTCGCAAGCGTTACCTACTTCAAAGCGAAGCCAGGTGACCAAGTCAGCGTGAACGTCCCAGAGGACGACACCCACGCTGAATGGGCAGCACTCGAAGCCGCGCTATAACAGCGCGGTTTTTTATTTATGCGAATTACCTTGCGCTATGTACTCGCACCTGCCAACGTCATTACGCTTGTTGGACTTATTATTACTATCATCGGCTGCTTCAAGCTTAATACGCTTTCTGGCCTTGGGCTCGTGCTGATTGGGCGCTCATTTGATCTCCTTGATGGCCCCGTAGCACGGTTCATGAACGACACTAGAATCAGTAAATTTTTTGATCCGACAGCAGACAAAATCGCGCTAACTGCAATACTTCTTAGCGTACTCGCATATGGGCTGACACCGTGGTATATCGTCCTATACGTAGCGTTCCAGAACGTACTCGTAGCAATACTATCCGTAAAAGCACTCAAAGCAGGCAAGGCAGAGGGTGCAGCAATATCCGGCAAGCTCAACGTGTTTTTCCAGACGATGAGCATACTGCTCTTCATCGTTAGCCATTTATTTACCGGGCAGTTTGCTCATTTTGCCAACATCGCAGCCTACGCGAGTATCTTACTCAGTTTACCGCTCGCTTTCCGCGCTATCTTTGTCTATTCCCGTTAGCATGTCTGCATATACTGCGTCTCGTACAGCGATATACAGCGCAGCGTGACCAACCCTGTTCAGTCGGTAACCCTCATCATCAAGAGTCCGAGACAGCATTTTTCGTTCCCTAAAAACCCTACGAGGATCCAGGTACGAAGCTTGTACATAATCGGCCGCACGTCGTGTTATGGCACTGTAAGCGCTAACCAGGCGGTTGTTCAGTGCGAAGGATAGAGTTGTTGATTCGCTCATTCGTAGGCGATCAACATGATGTGGTCCAATGAGTAGCAATCGCGCATCAGATACTTTTACGAGTTCGCTCAGTCGTATCAGCTGCTGGCCAAACTCCTGAGGACCATACTTGGTATG
This sequence comes from Candidatus Saccharimonadota bacterium, assembly GCA_028289075.1. GTDB lineage: Bacteria > Patescibacteriota > Saccharimonadia > Saccharimonadales > JAQGGX01 > JAQGGX01. The sequence continues at coordinate 1,176 of JAQGGX010000045.1, forward strand.
GCCAGTCTCTTGATAAAGTTTTGCCTCACCTAAACCTGCTGCTATCACCACTGAGAGCGGCCGATTTGCGTCTTGTTGCCGTATGTCCCTCAGTGTCGAGCTGAGTGTGTCAGCAGCCTCGAACAACGTTCGATCAGGCTGCGTCTGGTTGATAATCTGGACATCTACAAATTGTTCAACATCGGCATTTTGAGCATCTCTAGCAAAACGCTCCGGCCACGTAAGGTCCATATCCGTTAACGACTGCCTTACGCCACCTATATGATCAGCAGAGCCTTCGAGAAGTATTGTTCTCATAGCTAACTATTATAGCTGTAGCATGCAAATCTTGTTCCCATGGCCATAAATCACAACAGCATTCGCTGGTCTATCCGCGTATAATAATGCCAAATGGGGCAAGCACTATATCGAACATACCGTTCTAAGAAACTGTCAGAGATCGTCGGACAAGAGCACATCACGACAGCTCTGACGCACGCGCTCAAAAAGGGTACGATCAGTCATGCTTATCTCTTTACCGGGCCACGTGGCGTCGGCAAGACCAGTATTGCGCGTATCTTGGCCCACGAGGTAAACGGCCTGCCGTACGAAGACGACACTACACACCTCGACATCATTGAAATTGATGCGGCCAGTAACCGCCGAATCGATGAGATTCGTGAGCTCCGTGAACGCGTTCACTCCGCACCTACCAGCGGCAAATACAAGGTCTACATCATCGACGAGGTGCACATGCTCACGAAGGAAGCCTTCAATGCACTCCTGAAGACACTTGAGGAGCCGCCTGCACACGTTATATTTATCCTAGCCACAACCGAATCACACAAGCTGCCTGAGACGATCATCAGCCGCACCCAGCGATATACTTTCAAACCCATCGATGCAGAAAAAGTAGTCGACCATCTGGCGCATATCGCCGAGAGCGAAGGCATCTCTATTAGCCGTGAGGCGTTGCAACTCGTGGCTGAGCACGGTGAAGGCAGTTTCCGTGACAGCATTAGTCTGCTCGATCAGGTCAGCAATATGACTGGCACGATTGAACGTGAACATGTCCAGATAATGCTCGGCATCGCACCGGAACAGGCAATTACCGAACTCATGAGTACGCTGAGTGCTGCTCAGATCAATGAGCTCCTACAGTCACTCAAAGGGTTATACAACCAAGGCTTCCAAGCCGCCCACATCGCAAAACAGGTATCTGCACGCCTGCGCGATGAACTACTGAACGGCAACGCAACCGATAAATTGGCGCTGACCAAAACACTACGTGAACTCATTGATGTACCGAGCTCAAATGACCCAGAAACCAGCTTAGAGCTTATCCTCCTTGAGTATGCCTTGCACGCCGGTGGTATTACACCCGCTGTCAAGAAGCCTGCAATCAAAGAAGCGGCAATTACGACGGCAGTTCACGAAACGGCCACTCCCATTACAAAAGCAAAGGTCAAAGCCGCAGCAAAAGAGCCGGTCATCGAAACACCGAAAACAGCAACGCCAGAGCCCGAAGCAGTTACTGAAACGGTTCTGTTAGCTAGTAGTGGTGCACCACTGGATGACGCATTGTGGCAGCAGATCCTGCAAGCTATCAAGCTAAAGCACAACACGCTTTACACCTTTACCCGAACAGCTACCCCACGGTTCAACGGTCAGGAGATTACCCTGTGCTTTGGTTTCCCATTCCACCAGAAGCGTCTCAACGAAGCCAAAAACAAGCAATTTGTCCTGGACATCATCCATGAAGTAACTGGCCAGGAAATGAGACTCAATTGTATCGTCGACAAGGGTGACAGAGTCGTGCCAGTCAGTAAACCGGCAGCTATTATTAACGAATCAAGCGCCACAAGCGCGTCAGGCACACCACTTGAAGCCATAAGCAATATCTTCGGTGGGGCAGAAGTGCTAGAATCATAATACTTTTACGAACAGGGGAATAATGGAACCAGGGGCAGCAAAACTACCTCCACAGAATAGTGAGGCCGAAGCAAGTTTGCTTGGGGCTATTCTTATTGATGCAGACGCGATTGTTAAGATTGCTGATATTATCGATGCCAATGATTTCTACGAAGAGCGGCACACGCGCATCTACGAAGCGATTCACCAGCTCTATGAGCGCCACAGCCCCGTGGACGTTTTGACCCTTTCCGACCAACTGCGCGGAACCGGCTTTCTGGATATGGTTGGAGGATCCGCCTACCTGACAGAGCTCACCAACTTTGTCCCAACTGCAGCGCACGTTGAACACTACGCAAGCATTGTCGAACAGAAAGCCCTCAGGCGCCGCTTAATTAAAGCTTCCCAGGATATCGTCGGCCTTGGCTATGATGAAGCCCGCAATCTTCAGGAGCTTATCGAAGAAGCTGAAACCAGACTATTTGAAGTGTCGCAGCGCCATGTCAAACAAGACATTACCAGTATCGAAGAAATTCTGACGACCAGCTTTGACCGGCTTGAAGAACTAAGCCAAAACAAAGGCAAACTGCGCGGGCTGCCAACTGGCTTTAAGGATATGGACAACTTACTGGCAGGACTTCAGCGCTCAGACCTGCTTATCATCGCCGCCCGTCCATCCATGGGTAAGACCGCATTCGCATTGAACCTCGCTCATAACGTAGCCGTGAAGTCACAAGAGCCGGTTCTCATATTCTCACTCGAAATGAGTAAAGAGCAGCTGGTTGATCGTATGCTATCGATGGAGTCCGGTGTCGATGCCTGGAACATGCGTACCGGAAACCTGACCGAAAACGACTTTGAACGTATTAGTCACGCTATGGGCACGCTTAGTGAAGCGCCGATTTTTATTGATGACACACCTGGTATTACCGTCAGTGACCTTCGCACCAAGGCCCGTCGCGAAGCGCATATCAGACCTTTAGGGCTCATCGTCGTTGACTACTTGCAGCTGATGAGTGGTGGCTCGCGCTTTAGCGGACAATCTAACCGCGTGCAGGAAATTTCAGAAATCTCTCGTGGGCTAAAGGGAGTGGCCCGCGAACTGAACGTCCCATTAATTGCCCTCAGTCAATTGAGTCGTTCCGTCGAAAGCCGAACGCCGCAAATTCCTCAGCTTGCCGACCTTCGTGAATCAGGGTCAATTGAGCAGGATGCCGACGTGGTAGCGTTTTTGTACCGTGAAGATTATTACAATCCGGATACTGAACGCAAAAACCTCTTGGATATCTTGATAAAGAAACATCGTAATGGTGCGCTCGGTACGATTGAGCTGTACTTCGATAAGGACAAGCAGCGCTTCCGTTCGCTCGATAACAGACACTCTGAGCCATTTGAGAACTAGTAATAACGCTCATGTTTACGCCATTTCGATGCTATACTGGCTATAATAAATGAAGCAATTTCAGTTTTACCTCACGACTATGATCCGGCCGTTTTTCATCGGCTTATTAGCACTCGCGGCAATTGTATTTATCCTTGGGTTCAAGCTTGGCAGTCTAACGCCCGGGTTTAGTCAAAACGAAATCAACCAACGTGTTAAGACAAGTAATATAGACGTAATCGCGGAAAATCCAGTATACGCCCCGCATTCAATCGGACAGTTTGCGCTGCAATCGCTAGGCAAAACTTCACCACTCGCAATGCGCACCATAAGTGCAGCTTTTGCGGTCTTGAGTATCTTTGCTTTCTATCTACTAGTGAGAACGTGGCACACGAACCGCATTGCTGCGTTTACAACAGTGCTATACGCGAGCTCAGCATGGTTTCTGCACACTGCCCGTGTAGCTACTCCAGAAATATTATTCACGTTATTTCCAATATTGTTTCTGCTATGGGCATGGCTGCTCAAACAAGAACGCCGAGGCTTAAGTTTCTTACTCGCAGCGATTGCATGCGCGTTCATCGTCTATATCCCGGGTATGGTTTGGTTCCTCTTAATCGGCCTCGTATGGCAAGCGAAGCGGATAGCCCGTGAACTCCGTAATGTTTCTAGCTGGTACGTCGTGCTGTGCTGGTTTGTTGGTATTGCGCTCATATCTCCGCTCGCATATGCCGCCTATCAGAATCCGAATGTACTGCGAACCATTGCAGGTTTACCATCCGAAATGCCAAGAATTATAGATTTTGGCAAGAATCTCGTCAGCACATTGAGTGCATTTATCTACAAAGGCCCAAATGATCCAGGGATGTGGCTGGGACGACTACCATTGCTCGATGTATTTACCGCTGCCATGGCAATAGTCGGTATATACGCTTACAGGTACCGTCTCAAGCTTGATCGCACGATTCTCACCACTGGCGCGCTTATTCTCAGTGTAGTGCTTGTGGCGCTGCACGGTCCGGTATCGATTGCTATCCTATTGCCACTCATGTATCTGTTCGCTGCCTCAGGTATCGCATTTATGCTGCAACAATGGTTCACCGTCTTTCCACGCAATCCCGTTGCACATTACATAGGCGCCGGCCTCATGGCAGTTGCAATATTTGCTACCGTCTTTTACCACGTGAACCATTACTTTATTGCGTGGCCGAATACCCCTGAGACACGTACAACTTACAACCAGCAGCCATAATCACGCCAGAAGTGAAGACACAAAGGGTGTTCTCTTGGGAATGGACGAGTCTTGTTTTACAATATATGAAGTAGAGAAAATAGGAGTATTACTGTGAACCGATTTGACCAGGCTAAAATGCTACTGAAAGTAAAGAAAGTCCAGAAAGAACTACAGAAGACTGTTATCACTGTAGAAAAAGGTGATGGTGCCGTCCGCGTAGAGATTACTGGCGAGCAAAAGATCAAGAAAGTCCACATCGACCCAGAATTCGTTGACCTCGATGACATCGGGGAACTCGAGCGTTGGGTTGAAGATGCCGTGAAAGAAGCCATCCAGGAGAGCCAGAAGGTTGCAGCCGAGAAGATGCAACCAATGATGGGCATGCTCGGTGGCCTCGGTATGTAAGCATGCAGGTATTACCTCCCGCGCTACAATCTGTTATTGACGCACTGGCAACCTTACCAGGCGTAGGTCCACGCACAGCCGAACGCTATGCGTATTTCCTATTTAAAGCAGATCCAAGTTTAGCAAGGCGTATTAGCGAGGGACTGGCTGGTCTTCATGATGGCGTTGCTTACTGCAAAAAAACCTTTGCGCTCATCGAGAAGGGCAAAGAATTTTCAGATCTCTATACTGATCCCAGCAGAAACAAGAAATTAGTCGCTGTTGTTGCTGAACCGTTCGATATCCTTGCGCTGGAAAAGACAGCACAGTTTAAAGGCACCTACCATGTACTGGGTGGTTTAGTATCGCCGATTGACGGTATCGGCCCGGAGCAATTGCATATTAAAGAATTATTAGAACGAATCGATGAAGACAAAGTCGAGGAAATCATCCTTGCTACCAACGCAAGCGTGGAAGGGGAATCAACTGCCCTCTATATTCAGCAGCAAATAGGAGAGCGCAACGTGAAGATCAGCAGGCTTGCCCGCGGATTGCCCGTAGGCGTTGACCTCGAATACGCTGACCAAATAACACTCGGCCGCGCGCTGGAGGGAAGAACACTACTGTGAAATACGAACAAGCTACAAAAATAAATGAGCTTGTTAAGGATGCCCATAAAATCGTCATCATACAAGCCGACAACCCTGATGGCGACAGCCTTGGCAGCGCCCTTGCGCTAGAACAAATCCTGGGCGAAATGGGCACAGAACCATATATGTACTGCGGTGTTGATATGCCCGGATATCTGCGCTATCTCAGT
>JAQGGX010000048.1 GCA_028289075.1 Candidatus Saccharimonadota bacterium
AGTTCCTGTGTATAAAAAAGAGGCCAGTTGCCTGACCTCTTCGAAGTAGTGATCCTAGTTAATTACTTAGAATCTTTGCGGCGGTTTGCAAATCGACGGTGAGCTACCGTACCGATTGCGCTGGTGCCTAGGAAAGCGCCAAGTAGCGGTGCTGCGCCACCTCCAGTGACTGGAAGCGTTGCTGGCATTGCTGCAGTGGTCGTAGCGGCTGCTACGGCTGGAACGGTGCCAACTGGCTTAGCCTCAGGTACTACTGGTGGCTTCTCGACTGGCTTTTCAGGCACAGGAGTTGGCTTTGGCTTTTCTTCGCACTTGTCGTCATGCTTGTGCTCTGGCTTCTTGTGATCCTTGTCCTTGTGGTCATTATCACGCTTGTCTTCGTGTTTCTGCTCAGGCTTGTTTTCGTGTTCGTGCTTGGGTGTCTCCACGCGCTTTTCTTCGTGCTTAGACTTGTCTCGGTCGTCGTGACCAAGTCCTAGCCCAAAACCGAGGCCTATCTCGATCTTAATATCGTCGTCACGATCATACTTTGTTGGCTTGTTTTCTTTTTTCTTTTCTTGCTTTTGGTCGCAGCCGCAATTCTGTGCGTAGCTGTACTTTCCTTTTTCTGTGTACTTTTCTGCAGAAGCGGCAGGAGTCATTACGACCAACGTTGCCACTAGAGCCCCACCAAACACCATACTTGTGAGTAAAGTCTTCATAAACCTTCTCTCCTTTAGGGTTAACTCTTAGCGTTCACGTCTCTATACATCACTATTGTGAAGTAGATAACATTATCAACATACAACGATTTGTACAGGAAAGCAAGAGTATTGTAGAGCATGCAAAATGCTCATGGTTACATCTGTGAGTAATAAAAAAGAGGCCACACAGGGTGGCCTCTTTTAACTATTGAGCGGATGCACTACTTAGATGCGCGTCGCTTCAGGTATACACGGTGAGCTACGGTTCCAAGTGCGCTGGTGCCAAGGAAGGCGCCAAGCAAGTTCTCTGGACCGGTGTGTGGTAGCTCCTTAGCGGCTGGCAATACCTGGGCAACAGGTACTTCAGGTACTACTGGTGGCTTTTCTGTAGGCTTCTCAGGCTTAGGCTGAGGTTTTGGCTTAGGCGTAGGAGTTGGTACAGGAGTTGCCTTTACTGCGTTGCCACAGGCAGCGAGGATAGCGAAGTCAAACTTGCCATTCTTCATGACGACATATGCGTCAAGGTTGCTAGACAAGAATGAAGTCTGTGTACGGCTGTTGTAGAACGTAACGCCCTGGTGGGTTACTTTGCTACTGCCACGGATAGGCTGACGACCACCGCTGATTGCGTTAGTCGCAACAACTTTGCCGTTAACGGTAACTTTACCGTCCTTGCCGACTTTACCGGCTACTGCAGTAGAACCAAGCGCTTTGATATCTGCATCGCTAATACCGAAGTATGCGTACATCTGATCGATGTTCTTGGCTGATTTGTGCTTCGTCTGCAGTTCTGGGATGTTCATGGCGCCACAATATAGCATTGCGTTTCCATCACAATCACGAGCTGAGTTGAACTTTACGTTAGCTGCAAAGGCTGTAGGTGCCATTATGACAGCTGCAATCATAAGAGATACAGTCAGTGCTGCACCCAAACGAATTTTCATGTTCTTCAATATATTCTTCATAACATCCTCTTTGGTTAGTTGTAACCTTTTAACTCCGACCCTCTTGTTCTCAAGCTGGATCAAACCTAATACTAACACAAAATGTACATAAAAGCAATAGCATTGTAAGACATGCAAAATGCTATTGCTTTGGTACCAAAAAGCGCCCTTCCCACAAAGGACGCTATAAGAGAGTGTCAGAGGTAGTTACTGGTTAGAAACCGAATAAATCACCCAGAAAATCTCGTTTCTTGTGCTTTTTAGGGTCGAAATCATGATGCTTGCTGCTTTCCTGCTCTTTGGTTGGACTCGGGCGATTATCGGGCTGGTCTTGCGAAGGGCTTTGTGCGGAACGCTCGAGTATCTTATCCAGCTCTCCGCGGTCAAGCCAGACGCCGCGACACTGCGGACAGTAATCTATTTCAACGCCTTGGCGTTCTGTCATTAAAAGGTCGGTTTGATCAATTGGGCATTTCATAATGGATAGTATACCTGGATTTTTACTACAAAAATTCGAGATTTCTCATATATATAACAGTCAAGCTGTGGTGAACGTCACGCCTTTTGTCTTTAGGTATTTGACGGTTACGCGTGAGCCTTCACTGATATTGCCGCTTAACATTTCTTTCGCGAGTTTATTCTCTACTTCGCTCTTGATACGACGACGTAACTCGCGGGCTCCATACTCAGGGGCGTAACTGATTTCAGCTAAGTAGTCGATGACACTAGTATCAAAGATAAGCTCGACGCCTTGGGCGTGCGCGACACGTTTCACACGCTCCAGTTGCAGCTCTACAATTGATTTAATCTGTTCTTTTGTCAGTGAGTGGAAGACGATGATTTCATCGATACGATTCAAGAATTCTGGTCGGAAGTAGCGTCGCAGCACTTCCATGAGTGCATCCTTGAGCTCATCGTATGATTTCTTTTCCTCGTCGCTTTTTGTGAGGTTCTCCTGAATGATATCAGCACCAACATTGGAGGTGGCAATGATAACGGTGTTAGTAAAGTTCACGACTCTTCCTTTGCCATCTGTTAAGCGGCCGTCATCGAAGACTTGCAGTAGTATGTTGTGCACGTCCATATGGGCTTTTTCGATTTCGTCGAGCAGTATCACGCTGTAGGGTTTACGGCGAACGAGCTCGGTTAATTGGCCTCCTTCTTCGTAGCCGACGAATCCGGGAGGTGCACCGATCAGTCGTGCCGTGGAATGCCGATCCATATATTCACTCATATCAATACGGATCAGTGCATCTTCATTACCAAAGATCAACCAGGCGAGAGCCTTGGCGAGCTCGGTCTTCCCTACTCCGGTGGGGCCAAGGAATAGGAGGGTGGCAATCGGACGGCTTCCTTCTTGCAGTCCTGCCCGCGACATGCGGATAGCGTCTGCTACCGCGGTGATTGCTTCTTCCTGGCCGATAACACGTTCGTGCAGGCGCTCTTCGAGCTTGAGCAAACGCTCTTTTTCCTCCTCCGTGAGCTCAGTTACGGGGATACCGGTAATATTGGAAATCACTTGGGCGATATGCTCGACCATGACTTGTTTGCTGGTGACTCCCTTCTGCTTTTGCCAAGTATCGTTCAAGGTTTCCTTCTTCTTATTTAAATCTTTAAGTTCATCTTCCAGTGTTTTGGCGCGATCGTACTCCTTGTGGTTCCGGGCATATTCCTGTTCGCGCTGGTGTCGTGTAATATGGTCGTCGAGCTCAGCCATATCGCTGGTGTAGGTATCTGCGCCAATGCGCACTCGGGCAGCCGCCTGATCAATCAGGTCGATGGCCTTATCCGGTAAATAGCGGTTACTGATATACCGATCAGAGAGTTCTGCTGCAGCCACAATCGCTTCGTCGGTAATTTTGACGGTGTGGTGGGCTTCGTATTTGTCGCGTAGTCCCCGCAGAATCTCGATGGTTTGTTCTACGGTTGGTTCGGGCACGAGTACTGGTTGGAACCTTCGCTCAAGCGCAGCATCTTTCTCGATGTATTTTTGGTATTCATTCAATGTTGTGGCCCCAATCAGGTGGAGTTCGCCCCGGGCAAGTGCTGGTTTAATGACTTGTGCGACGTCTTGGCCGCCGCCCTCACCAGTACCTCCGGCGCCCACGATAGTATGAAGTTCGTCAATAAAAATAATCAGCTCGTCCTGGTGTGCGATGATTTCATCGAGCACTGCTTTGATTCGTTCTTCGAACTCACCACGGTATTTGCTGCCGGCAACCATTGCATTAATGTTTACTTCCACAACGCGTTTGTCCTGCAAAACTTGGGGTACCTTGCCGCTATGGATTCGTTGAGCGAGGCCTTCCACGATAGCGGTCTTACCGACACCCGGCTCACCGATTAAGACCGGATTATTCTTGGTTCGCCGGGCCAGGATCTCAATCGTCGTTTCGATCTCTTTGGCACGTCCAATGACAGGGTCAAGCTTGCCGACACGCGCAAGTTCACTTAAGTCCCGAGAGTATTTATCGAGTTGCGGCGTATTAGTTTGTGCCTCAACGCGGCCATCAGCAGCGCCCTTGCCGACCACCTTAACGGTTTTTTGGCGAATAGCCTCGGGGGTTAATCCGTACTTACGAAGTATTTCACCGGCCATACCTTCATCTTCCTGGACAAGGCCAATCAACAGATGTTCAGGTCCAATATAGCTATGTCCAAGTTCCTGAGAGTTCCGAAAAGCGTTTTCAAGCACTCGTTTGACTCGTGGCGACACGGTCAGCTCAATTGTTCCTTCGCGCTCGGCTTGCTTCTCCCGAGGAGCGTTTGCCTCGATGTAGCTCTTGATATCGTCTACTTTTAATTTGAACTGTTTCAGGATCTCCTGGATGACATCACTATCGGCGAGTGCGTAGAGTAAATGCTCGGTGTCGACTTCATTGCGGCCGAATGAAACAGCTGTTTCGGCTGCTCGCTGGATAAGCTCTTTTGTGTGCTCAGAAATATATTCCTCGATGTTGGTCGCTTCGCGGTCGCGTGGTAATGGTGTGCCTGTTTGCGAAGCGAGTTCTCCAAAATCTTCAGCAAACGGATCCATGCCAGGACCGCCAAACCTTGAGAATAGTGATTCAAACGGTGATGTTGCCATTTGTCTCTGCCGTAACTTTGCAAAATCAATGTCGCATAATTCCAGGATTGTTTCTCTATTGTTTTGCGAGATTTGGACCCGGTGAGTGGCCGGGCGAGTTTTACATACATCACAAATACCATTAGCCATGTGCATCCCTCCTCGTTAGCACGTCTATCTTTAAATATATTCCCGCTACCCTCAAGGGCTAGGAACTTTCCCTCTTTATCACCTCACAAAAATGTTTACGTGTGGTCAACAGCTCGATGGTTATCGAGATAATCCTTGATTAGTATTTGTAAGCTGGCAGCTACCGGGATAGCGACCAGCACGCCTACCAAGCCTCCGAGCGTGGCACCGAACAGACTGGCAACCAGTGCGAGGAGTGCCGAGATATTGACAGTATGCTTATATACCATGGGCTGCAAGGTGTGGTTCTCTATCTGTTGGTAGACAACGAAAAACGCAGCCACAATCAGCGCTTTTACTGCCCCTCCGTACACAAGGCTCGCCAGTGTTACTAATATTGCAGCGATGGTGGCTCCTACCAAAGGGATCAGGTCAATGATACCGACAAGTAGTCCCAGTGGAATCGCATACGGAATACGTAATATGGTGAGCATGATGGTCGTGGCGATCGCTGCGATAAGGCTCGTCAGTAGATTTCCGCTAACATATCCGGTGATGGTTTGATGCATTAGTTTGGCAATTTCCTGACGGTGTCTGCGTTTGCCCGCCGGTTGGTATTTCCAGAACGTTCGGGCTATGCCGGGTCCTTCGAGAATCATGAAAAATGTTAAAACAAGTATGGTGATAAGTGCCGCGATGCTCGAGGCGATGTTTGCCACCGTCCCCCAAATAACGCTGCCATGGCCAAATATCTGACTAACTGAGATGGAGCTACCTTGAGACTGAGAAAAGGTATTGTGTTGATTCAGGTAATGTATGATCGGGTTATCCGCATGACGAAGCTGCTCTATATAGCCGGGAGCAGCGTGGACTAGCTCCTGTGTCTGAGACACGAGGGGCGGAACGATAGCTGCTATTGTAAAGACAACAATACCAAGCGCAGTCAGGATGATTATGAGCGCAGCCAACCCACGACTTTTTATGGGTAGAATAGCTTCGATACGTCTAACGGCCGGCTCCATAGCCAGTGCCAGAAAGAACGCGACCATCACCCAGGTAAGCGGTGTTGCCAGGGCGTGCGCCAGATATATGATACCGACAAAACTGCTTGTGAGTAGCAATACTCGTATCACTTTTCTATTAAATACCCGCATATCCATACCATGACAATAGCTAGCTCAGCGCGTATTTCCATGCAATTTCTCGCTTTGGTTAGCTTACTGACGAGCGAAGCAGCTAACATGTGATTTATACATCACACTATCTGGGCGGGGTTGTATTGATGCTCCCAGATGCTACAGTGATTAATAGCATTAAGTAGAGGGATTTATATGGGCGGTGAGCTTACGAGCTATCCTATTGTGCCTGCATTTGAAGATGATATTAGAGAGCGCGCCGCTTGTTTAAGAGATCATGGTGTCGTTCCTACTCTTGCGGTTATTCGTAACAACCGCGGCGAGGGCGGCTCAGACAAGTACTTTGAGAAAAAGGTAGGCTTAGCTAAAGACCTCGGGTTAATGGTCCTTGCCGTAAGTGTCTTTGACGGCGACGAGCTTGCTCCTTATGTAGAGGTCTACAACGACAACCCTCGTGTTCACGGTATCTTGACCGAACATCCATCGACATCTACTCCGGAGGACGATGCGGCAGTGCGACGTGTCATAAATCGTTATAAAGATGTTGATGGATCCGCTAAGGACTCTTACTTTCCTGCCAATACACCCTCTGCAATTTGTCGGTTTCTAAAGGGTAACGGTATTGATTACGAAGGAAGCCGGGTAGGTATTTTTGGGCGTGGCAGGGTTGGTGGCCGGCTTACTACGCTCATGAAAAATCAGGGAGCTCGGGTCAGCACAATCGACAAAGGTGCGTCTGAGCAAAGGGTTCGCCGAGCACTCGCAGGATGCAGAATCATTGTTAGTGCAGCTGGTGCGCACAATGACACGCTTACTGAAGCACGTTTAAAGCATGTATCTACCGAAGGGCTTGTCGTTGTTGATGTTGGCTGGTCGACGCACAATGACAAGCTTGTACCTGATGTGCCTGACTGTGTTCGTGAGGCAGTCATCGAAGGGGGCGGCTTTGTAAGTGCAAAATTCGGTTCTGTAGGCCCGCTTGCGACACGCGGAGTAATGAAAAATGTAGTCACCGCTGCAGAACGTATCGCGATGCGGTCAGCAGCGTAAAGGACGAAAACTATGGCGATTCATGAAATTCGAGTATATCCAAATGGACCCGAGTGGTTTGGTGCTTGGCGTGATGCCTCATCCTGAGCGTTCTATTGATGCATTTCACCCTCACCGAGTACGTACTGAGAGTGCGCGCCGAGCGGCAAGAACAATTTTTGACAATATTATGGTAACGTACGCAAAAAAGATGTGATGAGCCAAACAGAACAGGAAATAATCGTATCGGCATTTGCCTATGTGCTACACTCGATGAATAAATAAACTTTAGGATCATTATGATTACCGAAAAGATACAATTCTTTGCAGAAATGCAGAAGCAAGGTTTGGCATTGACCTTTGACGATGTCCGTTTGCGCACTGACCGTAGTAGCGTAACGCCAACTAATGTTAAGATCACCAGCCGTTTTTCGACGCACGTTGAACTCAAAGTACCGATTGTGAGCGCGGCTATGGATACGGTTACAACTGCAAATATGGCAATTGCAGTTGCTAAGATTGGTGGTATCGGCGTGATACATGCTGGCCTTACTCCCGAGGAACAGCGCATTGAAGTGCGCCGGGTCAAATTGCACCTGAATGGCTTTGTCGAAAAACCGGTTACTGCAAAAGATGATCAAACCATGGCTGAAGTAATCGCTATGTGCGAAGAAAAACAGTTTGATTTCAAGACGTTCCCTGTCGTTAACAGCAAGGGTAAATTCGTAGGATTGCTTACCCAAAACGACTTTGATTTTTCTGACAAATCCACACTAGTGCGCAACGCAATGACTCCGAGCAAAGATGCCACCACGGCACCTGCCAGTATCTCCGTAGAATCGGCGTATGACCTTATGCGTGAGCACAAGAAAAAGACCCTGCCGATTATAGAAAAAGACGGCACACTTGGTGGTATGTATGTATTTTCAGACGTAAAGCGTATTGCCGAGGGCAACCCTGACCAGTACAACCTTGATGAGAATGGCAGTCTGCGTGTAGCAGCAGCGGTGCCTACGGACGACGGGGCATTGGAGCGCGTGAGACTGATGCACAAATACGTTGATGTCGTAGTGATTGACACGGCCCAAGGCGATTCTGACTTCGCAGTTGATACGCTTAAGAAATTAAAAGCAGAATTCCCGGATATTGATGTCGTTGTCGGTAATATCTCTGAAGGTGCTTCTGCGCGGGCATTAGCCGAGGCTGGAGCAGATGGCATTAAGGTTGGTCAAGGCCCAGGTTCTATCTGTACAACCCGCACAGAAACAGGCATTGGCTGTCCGCAGGTCACGGCTGTATATGAATGTGCCAGAGCTGTTCGCGAAGCAGGATACAACATCCCGGTTTGCGCGGATGGTGGTATCAAAGACCCAGGTGATATCTCTATAGCCATTGCAGCTGGAGCCGACAGTGTCATGATGGGTGGCCGACTGGCTGGTACCAAGGAAGCTCCTGGTCAGATTCTTGAACTCGAAGACGGCTCACGGGTGAAGCTCTACCGTGGTATGGGTTCTCCAAGTGCCCTCAGAGACAGCGCAGCGTCGCGCAAACGCTATGGTATTACTGAAGGCGTCGTTGGTAAGCCGTTAGCTGAAGGCGTGGAATCGTACGTTCCATACAAAGGTGAAGTCTTTAATGTACTGGATCGTTTCATGAAAGCACTCCGCAAAAGCATGTCATATGTCGGCGCACCGGACATTGCAGCCCATCAGAAGAACACTATGTTCTGGCGCATTACTGGTTCAGGACTTCGTGAATCTCATCCGCATGACGTCCGCGTCGTCAGCCGCACGTAGAGCGTATGTTGTATTCATATATAGAGGCCTCGAGAACTAGGCCTCTTTTATATTTACGGTAGTATTTTGATGGCGCTCATCCAAGTTGCTTTAAGTTGGTCTTGAAGTTTTATGTGTACTAACTGAAACGCCTCAAGTGCATGTGCCCTCGACAGCGGACCGACATCGAACGGACGCATGTCACCGTCAGTCACGAGCTCAGTCACGACTACTTTTGCTCTTGCATCATTGCCTGCAATGAATACGTCGAGCGGCTTCCCATCTACTTTTCCTTCAATGAGCGTACCGGCTAGTGTCGTGTTGAAGGCTTTCACGACGCTGGCTTCGAACGGCAAGAGCTCAACAATCTCCTCTGCCCCGGAGCGTCCTGGAGGGGTGACAAGCTCCATCATTTCGAAATCAATCGGATTGGTAGGATCAATCAGGATTTTCCCTGCCAGCTTGTCTCCGTATTCGTCCTCTATGACTTCACGAACTGCATCGTATGGCACGGCCAGCACGACGACACTGTCTTCTACCGGTGCGCCCACCAGCCTAACCTCTATCGCCCGGTTGTGTACGGATCGTTCTTGTAACTCGGCTGCGAGTAATCCTGCCTTTTCGATATTGCGGGCATGCAGTGTCACCTTGTGATCCCCTGCAATGAGCCTGGATCCGATTCCTCTTGCCATGGCACCGGCGCCGATTATTGTTACTTTCATGGTTCTTTAAGTATTCAGTGCGCATAGAGTCCTGTCAGCGAACAAACTATCATATCAGCGAAGTCTGTTATAGCTATAGCGGTAAGCTCCATTTTTGCGCCCCGATGCTACTGCACTCGTTAATCTCTAGCTGGGAATTTGGCTCAATGCGTCCGCCTACCGGCTGCAAACATTTGCTAGAACCTACGTTCATGAGTGCACCGCTCGGTAACCTGACCCATCGCTGGGCGGTGCTGTCATTGCAGGTGAAGTACCAAACTGTGGTGCCGTTTTCTCTCCCGGCATTTGCTACGTCAAGGCATTTGCCATAAGATCCCTGGATCATTCCAATTGCGGCGCTATTGTTGCGTCCTGCAAATACCCAACTTTGGTCGTTCCCTATCTTTCCGATGCATTTATGCAGCATTACAATAGTGCGATCTTCAGTGCTGCTTTTTGGCAGATACAAGCAGTTATCGGTACCTTGATTCGTGATACGACCAGGATTAGTGATGGGCTGATTGGTCAATCCCGTCCATAATTCGGCTATGGTTTTGCCTGTTTTTTCCTGAAACATCGTGTCTGTGTATTTCCCTGTTGACGCCGCTTCGTTTAATGTTCGTATGAAACCAGGAGAGAGTGTTTCGGCCTTGCGAAGGAGGTTTGATGCTGGTCCATAGCCTCCCAGATAGGTCTCTGTTGCCGTTGCGGCGCGTGGCTCACGGCCCTTGTAGATGTATTCCCGTGAGTAGTCCGCCATTCCCTCTATGATCCAGAACGGTACATCCCATACAAGCTTCGAGTGAATCACATGGGTGATTTCATGGATAAACAAACCACGGGCATCCTCTGGCTGCTTGCGAAGGTAATTAGCATTGAATGTGATTTTATCTCCTTCGGTGAGTGCCCCGCCTTGATACGCAGGATCAGCTATGATGTGGATTTTTGAAGGAGGTGTGTAGTAAGGATACGCGTAATATTCAGCAAGGATGGGATACCATTGTTCAATAAATGGCTTGATATCTCTCTGTAACCAGATCATGAGATCAGGTGCTTTTGATGCATCGATCGTAATAGTTGGCACTGGTGTGTGTAGCTTATTGCCGGGTGCTACGGGTGGAACTACGGGTGCAGATGGTGGTGGGGATGTTGGCGCGACAGGAGGTGGCGTAGGTTGTGTTCCCACTGGCTTCGGCTCTGCTTTGGTGATGTTCCAGTTTTGAGCACCAGTGCCGTTGCACGTATACATCCATATGTCGTTACCATTATGGGTGTAGGAATATTTGTCATCTAGGCATAGATTGGAACTGGGATTGACGATTGAGCCGTTATTCCCAAGCACCCATCTCTGGGCTTCGGTACCGTTGCAATCCCACAGTTGAACGGGAGTGCCTGCGCGTTTGCCTGACCACTGGACATCCAGACAGTATCCTTGATTGCGAATCGTAGCGTCATCTTCCCATCGCCACTGTTGACCACCATTGTCATTGCAATCCCACAATTGAATTTTGTTGCCTCTCCATTTCCTTGCATACGCATTGTCCAGGCACTTACCGGCTATGCCCGTAATAGGTCCTCCGGCCGGCTGAGCATGGACGGTCGGAACATAGGCCGCGAATATAAGTGTACTCAGGAACATAATTGCTATAAATTTTTCGCTCCATTTGCCAATTAAATTCCAATGCTTCGCTGTAACGCGAGCTGTTTGTATTCCTCTGTTTTGCATGTGTTCCCCCATACCGTTTTAGCTTACTGCCATGTTCGATTATGGCAGACAACTTTGGGGGTAAGTGGACTTTCTACAAAATTATTGTGTATTCTGACGCTCTTCTTAGGAATGTCACATTGTTAACAAATGTTATGCACAGCCCTTTTTTGCAAAATAAGCCAAGCAATGGTCTTCTATTGTCGTTTTTTGCAGTTCGTGGCTCAGATTTATTGCAAGCCCGGTTGACGCTGCCCCTAAAGCAGTATTTAATCAAAGCAATAAACTTATTCAAAGAAGGATGCTATGGCGATTAATACAGAAGTAGCGGCTCCCCCGCTGCATGGTGAAATTATTATGTCTCCAGATGAGGTTAAACTGGCCGTCGTGGGAATGGCCGAGGATATAATCGAGAAGTTTCAAGGCAAAAATCCGTTGTTCGTTTGTTTGATGCGCGGTGGAGTCTACTTTGCAACTGAGCTGATGAAAGCAATCGTCGAAAAAGACCTGTACTTCAATCCCCAGTTGGATTACATGACTGTCAGTACGTATGGCGATGGACAAAAAGCTGGTGAACCTCGTATTGTTATGGACCTAGGACCTGATATCGATTTGACTAACCGTCCTGTCATTGTCCTAGATGACCTAATTGATAACGGCAATACCTACACGCATACCAGACAGCACCTTCAGTCCCGTGGTGTCGACGAGGAAAACATTTACCTAGCTGTGCTTGCCCAGCGCGTACGTAAAGATCGGGACATTCATGCTGATTTCGCCGGAATACAGGTTGAATCTCAAGAATGGCTAGCCGGTGCGGGCATGAATGACAATCGTCATGGAGACGAAGCCCTGCGTTGGTTCGGCGGTATTGCTATCGCCATTAAGCCAGGTGAATTACAGTAGTTTCTAGCCGCGGACGTTAATACGCATAAACGACTCAGCTAGCTCGTAGTCGCAGAGCTCTCCATTTTTACGGGCTACCGTTTCCATCCAGACCCGGGTTCCGTCGACATCGGGTATTTGACTTTCGTGTGCTTTTAACGCAGCCATTTTTGTTTCGAACGTGTCAGTAATATCGACAAAATAATTGCCAGCACCGAAGTTGCTTAGCAGTACGATGGCGGTTTTGTGCGGTTCAAAACCTTCGGCGTACAAATCCGGAAAGGTCAAATGATCACGTGCCAGTGGGAATATGGCATCGAGTGCCGCCTGCCCTGCAGCCCGGTGATCCGGATGATTGATAAACCCGCGTTCGACTGAATACACGAGGGTTGGGTCCAGCGTGATCACAACGTCCGGCTTGATCGTGCGGATAACCCGTACGATATCTTTCTTGAGCTTCATCGTAACTTCCAGCTCTCCGTCCGGGTAACCGAGGAATGTCACACCTTTACCGCCCAATATCTGGACGGCTGCGCGTTGTTCGTCTTCACGCATTTTAATAAGATCTGCCTCAGAAATATGCAGATCATCAGATCCTTTGCTGCCATCGGTGATGATCAAATAATGGATTTCTGCACCTGTGCCGGCGAACTTTGCCATCGTGCCGGCCGCAGCATAATCAAGGTCATCGGGATGAGCGGCAATGCCCAACACGATCTTCGGGTTTAGTGGTGAGAAGTCCTCTGATATGTCTGGTTCGTCCATATATGCTTCCTTCCTAAAGTGTTAAGATACGTACTGATGAAACTGTACGACACTGCACATAAATCATATATTGAATTTCTCCCAAAGCAGAATATAAACATGTATGTCTGCGGCATTACGCCGTATGATTCAGCGCATCTCGGACACATCTTTACATTCATGACGTATGATTTGCTCCAGCGGCGCCTAGAAGATCGCGGCAGTACGGTGCAGATGGTCCGCAATATTACTGACGTTGACGAACCGATATACGCTAAAGCAACACAGCTCGGTATTCACTACAAAGAGCTAGCCAGCGATGAAACAGAATCTTTTCAGGCAACGCTTCGCGCGCTCAACTTCCGCGAATCCTACGCCGAACCCAAAGCAAGCGAGTACATCGATGAAATGGCCGAAGCGGTTAAAACGCTGATGGATAAAGGATTTGCCTACCACGTTGATGGCGACATCTACTACGATGTCAGCAAGTTCCCTGATTTCGGCAAATTCTCCGGGTTTAACCACCGCCTGCAATTAGCATTTATGCGGGAACGTGGCGGTGATCCTGATCGCGCTGGAAAACGAAATCCTTTGGATTTCTTACTCTGGAAGGGCGTGTCCGACCCTCATGATCCAGCTCAGTGGAATACAGTCGTTGGTAATGGCCGTCCTGGTTGGCACATTGAATGTACCGTTATGTCAGAAAAGACCTTGGGCATACCATTTGACCTGCACGGCGGCGGCACGGA
>JAQGGX010000049.1 GCA_028289075.1 Candidatus Saccharimonadota bacterium
GTACACTTCTGCGCGCTTTTTTCACTCCGCCAAACTCCCGCTCGC
The DNA here is from genome assembly GCA_028289075.1 of Candidatus Saccharimonadota bacterium. Classification (GTDB taxonomy): domain Bacteria; phylum Patescibacteriota; class Saccharimonadia; order Saccharimonadales; family JAQGGX01; genus JAQGGX01. Next base: position 46 of record JAQGGX010000049.1, read on the forward strand.
TTTGCTCGCTCTGACGGAGTTTGGGCCTTCTCACGGGCCAAATAAAAAACCCCAGCTAAAGCTGAGGTACTTTATTTGGTGCGGGTGAGGAGACTCAAACTCCTGGCCTCTTCCTTGGCAAGGAAGCGCTCTATCAACTGAGCTACACCCGCTTATTTTGGTTCTACGCCATTTTAACAAATTATCTCTTGAGACAAAAGCTGTTAATTAAACGGCTGCGAAGTATTTGGTGGCTCCTCCCAGACTCGAACTGGGGACACAAGGCTCTTCAGGCCTCTGCTCTACCAACTGAGCTAAAGAGCCATAGTGGGTAACAAGCGGCTATTGTAATGGATTTACCACTGTTAATCAAGGCTTGTCACCCCTAAAACTACTTCACCATGTTTTTGAAAGCGTCAGCTATATCGGCCGGCAAAACAAAAACAGTCTTTTGTGATGGCTCTACCGCGATTTTCTCTAACGTTTGCAGTGTACGAATACCCATGCCTCCAGGGGTCTGAGAGAGTATGGCGGCTGCTTCGGCGACTTCCTTGGCCGCAGCCTTCTCTGCTGCAGCAATAATAATGACTGCCCGTCGTTCACGCTCGGCCTCTGCTTGCTTAGCCATAGCCCGCTTCATGTCCTGTGGAAGCTCGATATTCTGAATCTTTACGTTTTCTACGTCAATTCCCCATTTGTCGGTCTCGGCGTCCACGATCTGCTTGATCTGTTGGCTGATTTCATCACGCTTGCTGAGCAAGTCATCCATATCGACGTTCCCAGCAACGTCACGCAGGGCTGCCTGGGCGAACTGGCTCGTAGCATAAATATAATTAGTCGTTTCTAATACTGCCTTGGACGCGTCAATAACGCGAAGGTATACCACTGCATCGACACCAACCGTTACGTTGTCTCTGGTGATAATTTCCTGCTTCGCAACGTCAATGGGAGTAGAACGTATGTCGATCTTTATCATTCGCTGAAATACTGGAATAACAACACGCAAACCTGGCTGACGAGTACCCGTAAAGCGGCCTAGGGTAAGCACAACACCGCGCTCATATTGGTTTACGATCCGAAGTCCGCTTAGTATGAAGAACAGTAAAAGTATTAGTAAGAAGACTACGAATCCCATGGCGTGCTCCAGTTATCTGATGCTTTTTATTCTATAGAATGTGCGCAGATAATACTATCCGTTCGCCCAGTCCCGTTCGAACTCGGCTGCTTTGTTTTGTAAATCTCGCGCATTATTCTCTTTATCGCGCATTTCCTGGAGTAGCTTTTCTTTTTGCCTGCCAAACTCGTCTCTAACCTTTACTATTTCACCTTCGAGGTCATGTACACGCCGAAGCAGTTCAGCCCTCTCAAACGTATCTATTTCTGGCCTGGTAAGCGAAGCATTTAATCGGGATTGTTCCGCCTGCAACTTGACTACCTGTTGGTCTCTGTCTCGATCTTTCTGTTCAGCCTGACGACGTAGATCATCTGCTTCCTGCCGGCGTGCAACAGAAGCACGAATGATCGCTGATGCTGCCTCTTTGAGGTATTGTCCTGCTGTACTCATAAATAATAGTATGAACTAAAGCTGCTTATTCCACTGCGAACAATTTCACAGACTATATGTTGAGAATGAGGAGTGTAGCGCCTTCGCGCTGCTTCGTATTGAGGTCGGGGGTTCGAGCCTAGGCACAAAATAGAAAAAAGACCACCAAACGGTGATCTCTTTTCTATGGTGGGCGCTGAGGGGCTCGAACCCCCGACCCCCTCGGTGTAAACGAGGTGCTCTAGCCAACTGAGCTAAGCGCCCGAAATTTGGATAACGAGAGTGATAATATCATAACTTTCTGCCATTGTCATCTGTTTTTAGCTATCTAAGTATGTTTTCCAATATCGCACTCACGTTGCTCGTACTCCTTCGTGCGATACTCACAAAGAGCTTTTGCTTCGTTCCTTCTTCGCGAACCTACGGTTCAGCTCCTCTCAGGGGCAAGAAAAAAGGCTCAAGCATTGCTTGAACCTTTTTTCTTTGGTGCGCGAGAGAGGACTTGAACCTCCACAACCTTTCGGCCACTACCACCTCAAGGTAGCGCGTCTACCAATTCCGCCACTCGCGCTTGTCACAAGCTGCGTACCTATTTGCTTTTCTTCGAAAAGCTACACTAAGTACTTGCTTGTTCCTTCTTACTTTTTTAAACAGTCGAGCCGAACAAGTCGACTCCTTGGTTTAAAAAAGTGGGCTAGCCCTTCGGACTAGCGAGAACTATGTAATCTTAGCATTTTATCGCAAAAACTCAAGAGGTACGGCCACGTTTTTGCTGTGTCGAACGATATCGTTCGGCAAAGGACAATAGTCCGCGGAATGCAACGACCGCCCAAATGACATTTACGACTACGCTAATATAGGCCTGGAGATGAAACTGATAGATGATCAAGAGCACTGCTCCAACTGTATTGTCGAGCTCGTACCAGAATGATTTGTACTTCCATTTACCGATACTTGTTCGGTAAAATCCAAGCAATATCAAACAAGCGCCGACTGTCCCGATAATATTGTATACAAGCTCTGAACTCATAGGTTATGAACGTGGCAAGTGATCATAAAGATGATCAAGAGAATATTCTTGACGCAAAATTGGCTTGAGATCATCAATGCTGACATCAACTTTCACCCCAGGATTGAGCGTGCCATATGGATCAAAAATTTGCTTGGTCTTCTGGAAGAGCTCATAGACTTCAGGCCCGTACATTGGCAGCAAATATGGTGCACGCAAACGCCCGTCATTGTGCTCGCCCGTGATACTGCCTCCCATCTCAATAATCATCGTGTAGTAGTCATCAAGTAGCTTAAATATTTTTTGACGGTCGCCGACCTGACTCAGATCCAAAAACGGCTGCATATGCAGATTTGCATTGCCTGCATGACCCCAAACCGCTACCCGTAAGTTATAACGCTCAAACAGCTGATATACGGCTTTTAGGTAGGCACTGAAGCGTTCTATGGGCACAACACCGTCTTCGATCACCGGAAGCGCCTTGGCAGCACCAGCTGCGTGCGACAATACCGCGCTTGCGCTGTGACGAATCTTCCAGAGTTCCTCACGCTTGAGCGCCTCGGTTTCGACTTGGTACGCAATCTGGAATTTACTGAGAATCTTGCAAACTTTCTTCACCATTCGCTTTTGAATACGATCTGATGAATTATCAAACTCTATAAGCAGGATGATCTTATGGAATGGTGGCTGGACAATGGTCTTAAGCTGATTAGGGTTGTGCTCTTGTACGAAGTTAAGTAAGTTTTCGTCAACCATCTCAACAGCACTTGGTTTCTCTGGCAGTTTCTGTAGTTCCATTACAACTTCTTCCGCAACCTGTAAGTCGTCTAAGAAGGCTGCGATTAAAGTCGTATTCGGGTTATGGCTTTCTGTATTAAGCGTGGCTTCTGTAACAATGCCAAGTGTACCCTGCGACCCGACAACTAACGGCGTAAGATCAAACGAACCGTCTTTGCGTTTTACTTGATTGAGCGCATAGCCTGCTGAGTTTTTGGATACCGGTAGCTCAAGCTGCTTGAGCAACTCATGATTCTCTTCGATTAACGTGTCAAGGTTACGGTAGATTTCGCCTTCTAGTGTAGCCAAGCCCAGCTTCTTGTTCAGCTCGCGCTTGCTCAAGCGCCTAGTCTCAATCACCTCTCCGTTGGCAAGTACCACACGAAGCGCTTGAACATAGTTCCTGGTATCGCCGTATTTTACTGTTTTCTCACCCGAAGCATTGTTCGCGATAGCCCCACCTATGGTGCTGTATTCAAACGATGCGGGAAATGGCGGCAAAAAGCGGTTATGTGTATGTAGGGTTTGCTGTAGTTTACCGTAGTTAATTCCGGGCTCAACCACAACATTGCCGGTCTTACTATCAAGCTCAAGAATACGGTTCATATGAGCAGGGAAAACCATCATAATACCAGAGCCAAGCGCTGCCCCACTCTGATCAGTTCCAGCCCCACGAGCAGTCATCGGAATGACACGACCACGTTCAGCAAGCTGCCACGTAAAGCGAGCGGCCTTACGGACATCATTTTCATTACGAGGATAGACAACAATAGCAGGAGGAATTTGGAATATGCTCGTATCTGTCGAAAAGTATTTGCGCGCATCGGGGTTGGTCATCACTTCACCAACTAGATGTTCTTGCAAGTAATGCGCGACTTTGTTCATGTAAAAATAATACCCTTTAGGATTTTTTAAGCGTTAGCGTATGGGGCTATCATAGCACATATAGCTGTAGTTTCGTACCGACAGAAGGAAATCATATTAGCAGTTATGCGTGAGTCAGGCTAGTCTTCTGCAACTGCAACACGGACAGACTTTACCTTCTTACTCCAGCCAGGCTTACCGGCTTACCCGAGGGAGAGAGGACTTGTACTATCCTGCTCGACTTGAATGCGTTCAAGTCTCGGCAAAGCAAGGAAAACTCGAATGTCCACAGGTCATTCTCGACCCACGGTTCAAAACCATTCAACAGGCCAAACTAAGACCCCAGGCTTACACCTGGGGTCTTAGTTTGGTGCGCGAGAGAGGACTTGAACCTCCACGTCCTTGCGGACACTAGTACCTGAAACTAGCGCGTCTACCATTCCGCCACTCGCGCGTCACTACAGGCGACGCATATACTTGCCTACGCCCCTTAGAGAACTCTGTTATCTTACGCGTTTTAGGGCAAAAACTCAAGAACGGCTATAAGGATGACTTGGTTGTCTTATCTTCTCGAATCATCCAGTTCTGAACATTAGAGAAACGGTCGGTTGCCGCGTTAATCGTTCGGGGCTCAAATCCATGGACAGTGCCACGGGTAACGTACAGATAACGTGGCTGATACAGAGTGATCGCTGGTGCGTCATTACGCCAGGCTTCAAGGAACGGTTTGTATTTCACCGCCCTAAGTGCGTCTTCACGGGTTCTCCCTGCTTCGAGGGATTTGTCTGCGGCAGCAGATTTATATTCGGAGAAGTTCAATCGGTTTGACGAACGGATGTCGGCTTGGCTACTGTGCCAATATGGGAACACATCGGGGTCAACACCAAGCGATATTCCGTACAAAAGCGCATCGTAGTTATGAGAGGCAATAGTGGTCTGCAGATCATCATCCGGCTGCAAGCTCACATCGGCATCCACACCTATAGCACGCCACTGAGATTGAAGCCTTTGCGATACATACGCATATTCGCTCATGCTCTGAGAATACAGACGGAATTTTAATTTTT
>JAQGGX010000007.1 GCA_028289075.1 Candidatus Saccharimonadota bacterium
TAGCATTTATGCGGGAACGTGGCGGTGATCCTGATCGCGCTGGAAAACGAAACCCTTTGGATTTCTTACTCTGGAAAGGCGTGTCCGACCCTCATGATCCAGCTAAGTGGAATACAGTCGTTGGTAATGGCCGTCCTGGTTGGCACATTGAATGTACGGTTATGTCAGAAAAGACCTTGGGCATACCATTTGACCTGCACGGCGGCGGCACGGATCTGATATTCCCGCATCATGAGTGTGAGATTGCCCAAAGCTACGGGCTAAACGGACATCATCCGGCCCGGCACTGGATACATGTCTCCCCGCTGCTATACGCCGGTGAGAAAATGAGCAAATCGCTGGGTAACCTTATCTTTGCCAAGGACCTTTTAGGTCAACACGATGCAGCTGTCATTCGGCTTGCGCTCATGCATTATCATCACCGTATTGGCGGCGAGTGGCAGTCAGAATTACTTGATGAAGCCGAGCGCCTGTATAAACATATTAAGCTCTGTACTCGTCGTGCAACGAAGCTTCAGGCAGAGACGCTGCTTGCTGATGTTCGTGAGTCCCTAGACGACGATCTTAACACGCTTGAAGTCATTGATGCCTTGCACCGATTTGTTAGGGTCTTAGACAAGACTGAATCAGAAGATCCTGAAGCACAGGCTCTTGTCGCCAAAACACTCGACCTTCTCGGCCTTACAAAGAGGTAGTCTAGTAGATCTTTCGTACAGACCATCTCAGCTACACGTAGTATTGTTACAACAAAAGAGGCCCGGGGTGGGGCCTCTTTTCCAAAGGGTAATATGGTATAGGGTTTAAACGGTCGTGCGGGGGCGACGGAACATGCGGACAATAGCAAGCAAGATAACAGCACCAAGGATAGAAGTTAGCAGCGTTGCTACGTTGAATCCTGTTGTGGTGTCAGCGCCGGTGAGCATTCGTACAACGAAGCCTCCGATGAATGCACCAAGGATACCAACAATAATATTCGCGATAGCTCCCATTTCTGCATTTGTCTTCATGATGATTGATGCGATCCAACCGGCCAACGCACCAATGATGATCCAAGCAATAATTTCTGTCATACGTTCTCCTTTAGGTTAGTAAGCAGTATTCTGACAGACAAAAGTAGTACGGACTGTTAATTATTTAACAAAACAGCAATAATGCATTGATATCAGGCTTTTAGTAGCTTTGGACTTGTTGCAAATAGCGCGTGTTCATCGCAGGCTACGGCTGCTTTATTAATGTCCATTCGCCGGTATTCACTCTCGTCTTACTGCTATTGAACCCGACCCAGCGGCCCCCTGCTACGGTCAGATCAGTGTTGAGGATAAACTGTACAGCTCCTCGAAAGGCTGCACCTTGGTAGTAGCCGGTTGGTGACGTGACTTCTTGCCAGGTGCCAGTGAGCGCTTTGTTTTCAGCGTCGTAACTCAGGCGCAAGGTTAGCTTTGATTTGTCGGCATTCGGCACACTTGTTCCTACGAACAGCTCGTCCCGTATATGTTTGAACATGACGTGGTGTTCGCCGGTCAATACTTGCCCATCCTCACCGCTGCGGTAAGTGTATTTGCTTGACCATGTTCCTGAAAGATTTGCTGCCTTCATATTTCTATTTTAGTCCTCAGCCATGAGATATGTATAGATTAGGGTTTATATGCTGCGCACAAGTCTACGGCCATAAGCAGCCGGGGTGCTTTCGGAGTGGCCTCTATTTGAGGCCGCCGATGTAATGTCTGACCATGTGTCATTCGGGCGATGGTACCGGCACGGTGGCTTGGTATATCAGCGATGAGCGTAGGAAATCGGTTGGCCGTCAGATAACGTACACATACAAATCCGTATTTTTTGCTATCCGCATGTATTCTCAGCTGTGGTTCTGGCCTGTCAGAGAGTCGAGGTGGCGGAAAGATCGCGTGGTCAGCCACGTCACCATTTATCTCTGCAAGGTATTCATTCAGCTTCGGTAGATCAGCAGCTACAGCTCCTAGGAAACTATGCAGTATTGCATCTGCTTCACTTTCTCGAACGGCAAAAAACCGTATATGCTCAGCAAGGGGTGCTTGTAATAGAGTGAACATATTGTCTTGGATGGCAGTTTCCATCGCGTGTAGTGTCTCAGCAGATGCATCTACGAACTCGGCTGACATAGAGAACTCTCCCACGTCAGCAGCAGGCGGCGTGTACTGTTCAATGATAATCTGGTTGCTCATGAGGTTAAAGATTCTTGAATCGCCCTGTTATTAAAAGCGTATGCTCACTATAAAAACATATATACTACCTTGTTGCTAATAATTTTCTTGCTTTGACCATGTTCCTGAAAAATTCGCTACTTAACAGAGGTAGCTACTTGATTAATTTACAGTTTTGTAGTATAATAATATATGAGAGTACACTCTCATGCAGAACTGAACTTTTACAGTTAGATAGCACGATCCCCCGCCTGTCAGCCACGAATGCCCATAAATGGCATTCACTTCCCAGAAGGAGCTGTACATGTCTGGTCAGGAGATCACCGCCAAGTCGCACCCGCGCTTGTTCAGCTGGCTCAACGCTGGCTACGCAGTCGGTGTCATCGCTGCGCTCGTCATCGCCGTCTGGCTTTGGAACTACGTCACCACGACGCCGACGCCCCTCTCGACTCCTCGGATCGAGGCGAGCCAGCTGTCGCCGGAGCTCAACAAGGTCTATGAGAAGTTCGGCCCATTCGTGCCGCTCAACATCGACTCGAAGGCCTCGGCGCCCGACACAAAGGCCCCTGCGGTCGTGCTGCTCTATGCCAACGGTTCCATGGACGTCTCGCGTGAGTACGAGGTGAGTTTCTCGTACCTGTGCGGTATGCCATGGGAACCGTTGTCAGGTGGAACGGGTTTCGAGGCCAAGGTCACGGGTGACTACGTCACGCTCAACCTCGGTGCGAAGAAGTCCTTCGTAGTGAAGGTTGGACAGACGTTCGTCTACGCCGATCAGCCTCAGTACATGTACGTCGTGGATTCCGACACCCAGCTTTGGGCGTTGACCGTCGACGATGTGCTCAAGAAGAACTTGCGCCTACACCTGGGTACCAAGGCATGCGCCGTCGGCCTCGCATAAGGGCGAGTGTGTGTGCCTGTAGTAGGTTCTGCCAAATCCTGGGTTATCCCAGGTGTGGGGTGGGGGTGGATGAGTCTACGAGTGTTTGGCAGCCGCATCCGCGACTCCACACTCCTCGACTTTTTCCATCTCCACCCCATGCACCACCCCTTTGGTATAGAATTTATAACTTTCAAGAACCGAACACGGTTCTTTTTTGTGCCCCTTATGAAACTTATTAAACGTTATGCAAGAGGGCTGTTGACGATGAGGATCAGACCGATTACCACAAGCACCATGCCGAGTGCGGCAATCCAATGAATACTCTGATGAAACAAAAAGTAGGCGCCGATAGCGACAATTACGACCTGCGACATCTGGAACGTTTGTACGACACCGGTGTTCGGCCCTTTCTGCATAGCAGTTACCGAGCAGTAGTTAGTGATAACGGCAATGACTGCGAGCAGCACAAACCACTTAATGCTAGAAACACTCACTTTGAGCTGCTTTGCATTGGTTGCCAGTGCGATACTCATAAACATGATGGCCGTAATTGTCCAGAACCAGGCGTTTAAAATCAATGGCGATGCATGATAGCGGGATATATAGGTAAGCAGCAAAGAAATGCAGGCGAATCCGCATATGGCGACCGATGAATATGCTACCCATCCCATAATTGCAATATATGCTCTTTGTGATGGCAGATCACTTGCCCTCGACAGCATTCCATACATCAGTGTATGAGCCATAGGACCGGTCCGGCAGAGCATCGATTATTTGCAGTAGACCGCTATTTGCTCCCTGGTCATAAACGAGATTGTGCAGTTCTTCTGTGGTAAGGGGATATGTGAGTCCGGATAAATATTTCCGTATTTGTACGTCAATCATCTTCGGCAGATGGTGTTCTTGGACTTTTCCGGTTACGAGTTGGCCCTCCATCGTGTCACGGTCATCAACTGCTCCTTCGTCAGGAATATGGACTTCGGTGCCTTCTTCATCTTTATTCGCCATAACGACTCTCCTCTCCTTTATGTAGCATTGTCTGCCCGATACACGGGGTATGCAAGTGATATCCTCTCAGGTGACGAAAGTTGCAGATGTTCTTAATAACTAATGTTTGAGGCCGAAGCGCTCTTGGAATTTGCGCAAAGGTTTTGGTGCCCACCAGTTCCAATGGCCAAGTAGCTTCATAGTGACAGGTACGAGCAGCATCCGTATCACAAATGCATCAATGAGAACGGTCAGTGCCAGCCCCACGCCGATCTGCTGGATGAGCGGAATACGCCCCGTAGCGAATGATGCGACGACGACGAACAATAGTATTGCCGCCGAGCTAATAATCGGACCGGTTTTCTGTAATCCTGTCATGACTGCTTCGTCGCTGTCATGGCCATTTTCCTCGTAGCGTTCCTTGATGCGGCTGTACAGGAAGACTGAATAATCCATACTGAGACCAAAGGCGATGGCAAAAATAAGTATCGGGTTCGTTGCATCAATACTCCCTGATGCGGTCAGATTGAAGAAGCTGGCTACATGTCCGTCCTGGAAGATCCAAACCAGTATGCCAAAAGCTGCACCTAAAGAAATGATGTTGAGAACGATAGCTTTCAGTGGGAGGATGACGCTGCCAAGCATGAGGAATAGCAATACCAACAGTGTTACAACTACGATTGCCAGTCCGTATGGCGTGTATGTTCTGATGGTATCAAGCAGATCATACAGTGCAGCTGACTCGCCCCCGACAAGTATCTGAACTCCTTGTGGCGGCGGTAGCTTACGGATATCTTTGACAAGGTTCACTGCGTTTTCAGAATCGCTTGAGCCATCGTATCTGACATCCAGAAGCGCAACGTTGCCTTGTGTGAACCGTTCGCGTAGGCTCTGCAAACGTGGGTCTTGTGGGGTACTCGTAAGGAGCGCAATGAACTGCTCTTTTGGAAGGTTGCCCAGGGCAGTTACGACACTGTCGACACCCTCTACCTGTGGGAGCTGCTTGATCTGCTGTACAAAGTCATAAAGCTTGGACAGTTGCTCACTACTCATAATGTCACTGGAAGCCCTATACACAACACGAACAGGACTGGACTGATTACCAAAATCATTAATCAACGTTTCAGCGACGGTTCTCGATTCGCTGCCCACCGGAAGACTGCGATAGTCCGGGGAGGAAAAATGCGTGTGAAGCAGCGGGATGCTGGCAAGTACGAGTGGCAGTACAGTGAGTGTAAAAGCAACTCGCGGATGTCTCATGCTTATCCGGCCGATCTTGAGCCATATGCTTTCCTTCTCTCTTTCGGCGGCTTCTCCTCGTTGGTAAGCTTTGAGATCGCGGCGGGCACTTCCGAAGGATGCATAATTCACGCGGTGTCCCAGTTGTTGCAGAATTGCCGGCAGTACAACGAGCGCGCCAATCATGGCTGCCAGTACCGCTGCACTGCCGCCCCAGGCAATGCTATGCAAAAGATCGAGTGGGAATACGAGCATTCCCAGCAGGCTGATAATAATTGTCAGGCCGCTGAAAAATATAGTTCGCCCGGCTGTCTCAACCGTGCGAATAAGCGCAGCGCTGACTGATTGCCTTCTGCGCATCTCCTCACGGAAACGACTCACGATAAATAGTGAATAGTCGACTGCCAGCCCCAGCCCAAGCAGTGTGATCACGTTAATCGCATAGTGGGAGATGTCTATCACTTCTGTTAGTAATCTCGTAAATATAAATCCACATAGAATAGCAAACGCACCGAGAACTAATGGTAGTAACGCAGCAACCAGACTTCGAAATACAAGAATAAGAAGCAATGCTAATAGTGGGAATGACACCGCTTCCGCCGTAACGAGATCTTTCTGTACTTGCATATTGATCTCTTTGTTCATGGCTATTGGGCCGCCGATTTTAATGCTGAATAGTTCACTCTTGAGCTGTGGCTTTACCCGTTCGAAGGCCCGTTCCTGATTGGCCATACTGCCGGGCAACGTAACAGCTATAAAGGTGCTCTTTTTGTCATGCGAAACAAACTGCTCGCTACCCGTATTGTAGTAAGTGCTCACGACTGCACCGTCCTGGCTCACCGTGTGTGTGAGCTTCTCGACTGCTTGCCTGTACTGGGGGTCGGCAACGGTGACGTCGCGTTTCGGCGTGAGCAGGACAATGTATGACGCATCATTCTTGCCAAATTGCTTATTTATTTCATTTTGGGCTTGCTGGGACTCTGAATCTTTGCTGCCAAATCCTTCGCTACTCCCGCTTAAACTCGAAAAGACACCAATGCCATACATGCTCATCGCTATGAGGGCTATTGTTACGCCGGCAAGTATTTTGCCAGCATGTTCGCTTACTATAATTCCCAGGTTTTTAAACACTGTTTGGTCTTTCCTTTTATATTGAAAATACGCAGCCGCACCCTCAATTATTTACTGTTATGATAACAAAGTTTTAGCCTATGAAGGTTAATATTATCGCTATTCTAACGTACCGAGTCATAGCGAAGTATGTCGTTAATACTTTCCTTACGTACCCCATTCCTAAATTTCAAAGATGTATTCATCTCCATGATTCATATAGTGAACATGGTTTTCCATCTCTGCTTTAGCCACTTCATTCTGAAAATCGCTCAGCGGAGATTTGAAAACAGTGTAATCGTTATAATGGATCGGTATAGCTAGCTTGGGGTGTACGATCTCGAGCATCTTAACTCCCTGTCGACCATCCATGGTGACCATGATTCCCATAATTTTTGTGCCTCCTAGATGCAGGAGTGCAAGGTCAATTCCGGGATATCGCTTTGGTATTTCTTTGATTTGGTCGTATACGAGCGTATCCCCCGTGATATACATCTTGAATGTCTTATCGGCTCGCTTGAATTCCAATATGCTACCCATAACTTCGGGCAGTAAATTTGCGATAATACGGGGGCCATGTCGGCCAGGTGTTGCAGTAATAGTCAGTGTGGTTTGTGGCCTGATGACAGTTTTTGATTGCCACGTCATAATGCCCACTGCATTTTCGAAGCCACGTTTGCGTAGGGCATGCGCTGCTTTGGGTGTGGTTACGATCGGTACTGACTTGTCCAGCCGTTGCTGTACTCCCCTATCAAAATGATCTTCATGAAAGTGGGAAAGGATCACCAGGTCGAGCGGCGGCAGATCGTTGAGCTCGATCGCGGGCTGTGTCAGTCGTTTCGAACGCAATCCATACCCCAAATGTACTTCCTCATGCTGATGCAAGAAATTCGGATCGGTCAAAATTGCAAAACTGCCGTAGCGGATTAGTGTCGTTGCCGTTCCAATAAAAAGAATTGAACCCTGGTCCATATGTAACCCTCCTCTATACGGCCTAGGATAGGTCTATCAGTCAGCGAAAGCTGTGAGAATATACACAAGCCTGGAAGTCTCGCCACGAATGCTTATCACTAACGGCTTAGGTTCCAAAGAGCACCGGAGTATAGACTTTTTCGAGGGCGATAAACTGGATTCACAAAAAGTCCAAGCGCTCATCAAACAAGCCGCCACCAGAAACAAAAACCATTCTTAGGCGGTTCTTCGGAGCTATTCGTTTACCGTAAAATCGGCACCTACTTCTTCTTGCAGGTGGTCGTGAACTAGATATGTACCGGACTTGTTCAGTGTGACCGTGAAGCTTTCATCTTTCTTCAGGGGTTTTTCGATGATGCCGTTATAGGCCATGTGCTGGTCATGCCGCCCGAATGCCATGCGGCGGAGCTTGTCATCGGTGTTTTTGATAGTGAGCGTATCGCACGTATCTGCCTGGACATGAGCTGGCATCACTGTATTATTCTGAATCGTAATGACACGACTAGCCTTAGTTGCTTCACATTTCGCAACCGGTGCGGACGGAAATAGGTACCGGTCCACGAGATAACTTGTGGCATATATAAGAATGCCTGCGCTAATCAAGACTGCAGCGGTAATGGCTGTATAGCGGAGTATTTTCATCATAGTTACTATAACAGCCTAGGCGCTTATACTTACGATTTTGCACACTCTCGGTTAGAATGAGTAACAATGAAGAAAGTAAAAACGCTCAAACAGGCACTGCCGTGGATTCTGGTCATTGGCGGGATTATCGGTTTCATATGCGCATTTATTATTATGTTCGAGAAACTGCACTTGCTGGCTAACCCAGCCTACAAGCCATCTTGCAGTATCAACCCGATTATCAGTTGTGGCAGTGTCATGAGCTCATGGCAAGGATCTGTATTCGGCTTTCCGAATCCTATACTTGGTCTGGCCGGCTTCTCTATCGTGACTACAATTGGCATGGCAATGCTGGCTGGAGCAAAGTTCAAGCGCTGGTTCTGGCTCGGACTGCAAGCAGGCGCGATCTTCGGCGTGGTGTTTGTTCATTGGCTGTTCTTCCAGAGTGTGTACCGCATTGAAGCCCTCTGTCCGTACTGTATCGTTGTATGGACAGTGACAATTCCAATATTCTGGTACACGACACTACATAACTTACGGGAAGGCTTTATAGCCACCCCTAAACGGCTAAAAGGTTTGGCCAATTTCTTGCAGCGTCACCACGGTGACATTCTGATTGTATGGTTCATTGTTATCGCGGGACTCATCCTGCACCATTTCTGGTATTACTGGCAAACTTTGCTCTAAAGAGATTCGAGGTGGTATTCCCAGCCTGGTTGCCACTGCCACGGTGCGGTTACTGCTTGTTCGATTGAGACACCTTCAATGTTATGTTCAAGCCCGTATTGGGTAGCACGATGGCCAATGATCATAACCGTCTTTCCATCGTAGTCTCTGAGTAAATCTTGTAAAAACTCATGCATTCTCTGACATGTTTGTGTATAGCTTTCGCCGTTTGGGAATGGCTCGTTAATTCTGCCTGGTTTTTCGGCATCGATGAGCTCTTTGGCTTTTTGAGTAAGGTCGCCGTAATCGCATTCGCGGAGGCGTGCATCTTTAATAATTAGATATTTGTCGCCAAAGGCTAATTCTGCGGTCTTGTATGAACGCTGCAAATCAGAGCAGAAGATCACATCGAAATGCTCACCTTTACGGCGTTCACCAAGTTCTTTTGACTGCTGCAGCCCAGCATCAGACAGCTCGACATCATTATGACCGGATGCTAAACGAGCTTCGTTATCTGTCGTCGTAGAATGTGATTCAAATATAATAGTTATCATTGTGAAATTGTAGTAGAGATTTCATTTTTACAGCCTTCAGAGGTAGAGGCCTAAAACACCGGATGCGCGTGTACGTACGTGCTATCCCCCTTGCCTTTTGGGGCCTATTCTTCGCCGGCTTCGAGGAGTTCCAGGCCTTTAATTCTTGGCATGGCGGCATGGCCTACGTGTCCCTGCATGCTGCCAATGATGTTTGCGGTGCCGAGTAATAACCGTTGCGTTTGAGCCTCACGCTCTGCCCAGAATTTGGCGTAGTAGGTGCGCTCTTTGGTGATTTGCAGTGTCATTTCCTGGTAGGTTTCTACCATTGCCTCTACCTGCTGGACGAACTCATGGCTGGTGATGAAGTTATATAGTGCGTCTGCTTTGGTGCCGCGGTTTTGCGCGAGCGCCTTTTGCAGTCCGGCATCGAGTAAACCTTTGCGGAGTAACGAAGCGAGTACAACTGCCATTTGTGGTTTGCAGACCCATACGCCGTTGTACTGCCCAATGTCCTCAGAAATTGACTTTGGCATAACTTCGGTAATGATGATCGGGATGTTTGCTTTTTCGTTACGCAGGTCTTCTTTGAGCTTTGGAATCCAGCCATCAACCCAATTTTTGGTACGCTTGATTTCCCATAGCATGACGCCGCAGGCCGTGCCGCGTGGGCTCTTGACGGTATGCTTGATGTCGCTTCCCTTTACGCCTTTGGCTACGGGCTCAATGTCGTCATCCCGGAAGGCGTTTGTTAACGTTGTTTCGAAGTCGAGTTCCATGATCTCACCTTGCAGCTGCTGTGAACCTTGGGCGGCTTTGCGCTGGGCGTCGTCGAGTGCTTTCTGGAGATCTGCAATGGTTTTGTCCCGTGCCGCCAGGTTCAGTCGCTGCTTTTCATCGGCTTCTTTGGCGGCGGATTCACGGATTTTGCCTTCTTCCTCAGTCAGCTTCTTCTGCATCTCAATCTCAACGTTTTCTTTGGCTTTGCGTTCCACGCGGAGTTCCTGCATGAGTTCAGTCAGCTTTTCCCGTAACTCTTTGTTGGATTCCTTTTCGCTTGCGGCATCATCCCGGAGGTTCTTGATTATCATTTCCTGATCTTGGGTTGTTTTCTTCAGCGCGCTGGCAGCTTCAGATTCCAACCGCTTTTTGACCATCTCGAGTTCCGATTCTGCTTGCTTGGCCAGAATCTCCTTTTCGTTATCGAGTTGCTTCTTGGCGAGCTCACTCGCTTCGGTTCTGACTTTGGCTAGTTCCGCTTCGTGCTTCTTGTGTTCCGCAGCCAGAACTTGCGCTTCAATCTGCCCCTGAAGCGCCGCACTTATCTCAATTTCCTCACCACATTTCTTGCAAGTAATCGTGTTCATCTACTCTAACCCTCTAGCTTCCGTCTATTCTTCTACAATTAAGTTTACCGTACCTCGCAAACTTCCCCGAATAACTTCTTTAAATGAAGGCTGCTATTAACTACAGTGGAATGTACTGTCCTAATCGAGGCGCACTTTGATATGGGCAGATTCCATCAGAAGCTCTGACGTATGCTTCATAGCCATCAAGAATAAGGTCATTGTACTCAGTGACTGAATTGTTGAATTCCTGGATTTTACCATCATATGAATATAGAGGCTGAATCTGATCCTGACTCTACACGCATGATGATTATTGGCATAAACCTGTAATGTCATATATAGACTATTCTGTAAAAAATATTATCTCAAACAGTCGAAGTGCATGGACGTTGCTGCCCCTTCCCCCGCCGCCAATGAGAAGAAGAGAGCGTTCTGCATTTATCGCTCGAATGCTGCCACCCTTCTGGGCGCTGAGCCCTCTGGTTTTGAGATTTATATCCACTGTGCTCGCATCTTCTTCTTTTGGGAGCATTTGAAATGTGCCCTCGCCGTTATCGTGAATCGTGAGCTTATGGGTAAACAGATTTTCTACCTCACCGCTTGGGGGTGTTACCTCATATTCTCCTGGCGCGGGCTGTATAACTGCATCGGCATGTTCAAGGAGTAACCTTGCAACGGCACGGTATGGGGATTGACCTTCTGGTATCAGGGTGCCTTCGGGAATTGATAATCTATTGATCGTCATAATTTGAGTATAGCGCTGATAGGTCTCGTTATTACAAGAATAGAGTTATTCAGGGAGGCCGTGGATCGCGAGCTGTTGGTTTCTGAACGATTTGTCATCGTTTACTTCGGGCAAACCATGCAGGTGGCTCAAATGTAAGGGTTGCCTCTTCGTCTG
>JAQGGX010000027.1 GCA_028289075.1 Candidatus Saccharimonadota bacterium
AAGTACTTTGACGTCATCGATAATGTTGCCTTCGCGGTCTTTGGCGTTGACTTTACCTTTGACGATCACGATGCGGTCGCGTTCCCAGATGCCGGTAGTCTGCTGATAAATACTCGGGAATAGGATGAGCTCTAGTTCACTGAACTGATCGCCGATCTTTACGAATGCCATTTTCTGGCCGTTCTTGGTCATGATTTCTTTAAATTCAGTTATAACACCGCCGACAGTAACTGCCTTTCCATCGTGTTCTGGCAACAGCGTTGCCATAGCAACGGTCTGTTCACTCAGGAGGGTTTCATATGCTTCAAGCGGATGCTGGCTTAAATACAGCCCCATCAGTTCTCTTTCCCACAACAGCTGTTCACGGTTCTGAAATACAACCGTAGGCTGCTCCAACACTAGCTGTGGCTTCAGGGAGGCAGATTCTTCAATCAGGTTGCCAAACAAATCGGTCTGGCCACTGGCAGCTTCTTTCTGCAAACGTGATGCAAAGGCTAAGAGCACGTCGAGGTTGTGCAGCAAATAGCTTCGCTCCCCGTAACGATCAAAAGCACCAGACTTGATGAGGCTTTCCAAAGCTTTGCGGTTCGCGACACGCGTGTTGACTCGGGAAAAGAAATCTTCGAGTGTTTCAAATGCCCCCTCTTTTCGAGCGCGCAAAATTTCTTCTACTGCACCAGTGCCGACGTTCTTAATAGCGGCGAGCCCGAAACGAATCTGGTTAGTCTTTGGCACTACGGCGAATTCAACAAACGATTCATTAATATCAGGCGGTAGCACATCGATACCCATATGCTTACATTCAGTCATTTCGATAGCTAAACGATCGGTATCGTCATAATCGCTGGTCATGAGGGCGGCCATGAAAGCTGCTGGATAATGGGCCTTGAGGTATGCGGTCCAGTACGCGATCAGGCCATAACAAGCGGCATGAGACTTGTTAAAACAGTAGTTCGCAAATTCTTCTAGCTGATCCCAGAATTTTTCCGCTGTGGCCTTGTCAGAACCACCATGTTTGATAGCACCTTCGACAAAATCGACTTTCACTTTGCGCATGAGATCAATTTTCTTCTTACCTACTGCCTTGCGCAGCGTGTCTGCCTGGCCACCGGTAAATCCGCACCATTCCTTAGAAACCTGCATAAACTGTTCCTGGTACACCAAAATGCCATAGGTGCTCTTAAGGGAATTCTCTAGTCCCTTATGAAGATAGGTGATCTGCTTTTCCCCATGCTTTCGTTTGATAAAATCATCGATAAATTGCATTGGTCCCGGTCGGTACAACGCACACATAGCAACGATGTCCTCAAAGACGGTTGGTTTGAGTTCTTTCAAGTATCGTTTCATTCCGGAAGATTCCAACTGGAATACGCCAGTCGTATCTCCACGGGATAGTAGTTCATACGTCTTTACGTCATCAAGCGGGAGGCTATCGATATCGATATCCTTGTCATATACGCGCTTAATAATACGTAGGGCGTTCTTAATGACCGTTAAGTTAGAAAGCCCTAAGAAGTCCATCTTCAGTAGTCCTAGCTCTTCGATAGGGCCCATAGAGTACTGGGTAGAAACGACGCCCTTCTGGGCCATTTCGAGCGGCGCGAACTTCACGATATCATCCGGCGCAATCACGACACCGGCCGCGTGAACACCGTGGCTACGAATAGTACCCTCCAGCTGTACAGCAAGATCGAACACTCTCCTAGAGGTCTCATTGTTTTCGTATTCTGCTTTCAGGTCAGGATCGTCGACCAGGGACGTCTCGAGCAGGATATGGCGGCCCTGTACAGGTGGTGGAATCATTTTTGCCAGACGGTCTGCATCGGCATAGGGCACTTGCAACACACGTGCAACATCACGTACGGCGTTACGTGCGGCCATACGGCCGAACGTCACAATGTTTGCTACACGCTCCGTGCCGTATTTCTGCACACAGTACTGAATAACCTCATCTCGTCTCGTATCTTGGATATCAATATCAACGTCAGGCATTGAGATACGGTCGGGGTTCAAGAAACGCTCAAACAGCAGGTCATACTGCAACGGATCAAGCTCTGTGATTCTGAGAGAATAGGAAATGATCGAGCCTGCTGCAGAACCACGACCAGGGCCAAAGACGATTCCTTGATCTTTACCCCAGTTAATAAAGTCAGAAATGATTAAGAAGTAGCCGTTAAAGCCCATATTATCGATGACTTCAAGCTCGTATTTGGCACGTTTCAGAACATGTTCAGGCAATGTCTTGACCGCGTCTCCTTGAGACAAGCTTGCATGAGAACCGTCCGTAACACCACCATAACGCATTGCCAAACCTTGGTAGACGAGCTTATGCAGATACGTCTTTTCTGTCTCACCTTCTGGAACGGGAAACTTTGGAATGAGGATCTTGCCAAGTGTCAGCTCAACATTACATCGGTCAGCAATTGCCTTCGTATTAGTAATAACCTCCGGGTGAGTCTCGCCCCAGCGCTTAATGATTTCGCTTGGCTCAGTCACATGCAGCTCGAAGTCCTTGAGGCTCATGCGCTTTTCATCGGATAGGAATGAGCCAGTTTGCACACAAAGGAGTAGCTCATGCGCTTCCTGGTCTTCATGCTTCAGATAATGGGCATCACAGGTAACAGCACAAGGGATGTCGAGTTCTTTGCCGAGTTTTAGCGTGTCGTCCGTTACACCGACCTGCTCTTGCCAGACACTCGGATGGTCCTTGTGCCCATGGTCTTGAACTTCCAGGTAATACCTATCGCCAAAGACAGATTTGTACCACTGCGCAGTTTCTTTGGCTTTCTCATATTGGCCCTGACGCAAAGAGTCACCAACCTCACCACCGATACAACCACTGAGTACAATTAAGCCTTCATTATATTTTTCTAATAATTCATGATCAACGCGAGGTTTATAGTAATACCCGTCCAGGTTTGCGATGGTGCTGAGCTGCATGAGGTTCTGATACCCAGTTTGATTCATAGCAATAAGAATCAAGTGATGATACACCTTATCTTTACCCGCTTCCT
>JAQGGX010000042.1 GCA_028289075.1 Candidatus Saccharimonadota bacterium
CTCGTCTCTCTGACAGATTAAGCCCCTGATGTGATTACGGTTGCATCAGGGGTTAAAATCTGGTAAAGTTAACAAGTCATTTTAAGTGATCTGAGCCTTGCGTATGGCATACGCATGCAGCGGTAGATTACAACTTTTAAGGAGTTTTATGCCAACAATCAATCAGTTAGTGCGCAAACCACGCGTACGGGTGACTACGAAGAGCAAGTCACCTGCTATGCAACGTGTGGTGAACAACCTCAAGACTAAGTCTTATGAGAAGTCTTCACCATTCAAGCGTGGTGTTTGTGTCAAAGTAACTACCAAAACGCCAAAGAAGCCTAACTCAGCGCTTCGTAAGGTAGCTCGTGTTCGTCTAACCAATGGTTACGAAGTATGGGCATACATCGGTGGTGAAGGTCATAACCTACAGGAACACGCCGTAGTATTAGTCCGCGGTGGTCGTGTAAAGGACCTTCCTGGTGTTCGTTATCACATCGTCCGTGGGTCTCTTGACCTTCAGGGTGTAGCAAAGCGTAAGCAAGGCCGTTCTAAGTACGGCGCAAAGAAGGAGAGCTAAGATGCCTCGTAAAAAGACCAAAGCATTAGTTCGTGAGATTCCAGCAGATCGCTTGTACAACAGCGTACAAGTTCAGCGCCTCATCAACCGTGTTATGTTGAACGGTAAGAAGCAGTTAGCAGAGCGCCTCGTATACAACGGTATGCAGAAGGCTGCTGATAAGCTTAAAGTACAGAACCCAGTCGATGTATTCGACCAGGCTATCGGTAACGTAAAACCAGCAATGGAAACACGTTCACGTCGCGTTGGTGGTGCTAATTACCAGATTCCTTTCGAAGTTAAGGGTCAGCGTCAGAACCACCTTACAATGATGTGGTTTGTCGCAGCTGCTCGTTCTCGCAAGGGTATGAGTATGGAAGACCGCTTGGCGCTCGAACTCGTTGATGCCTACAACAATACCGGTTCGGCTGTGAAGAAGAAGGAAGACACACACAAGATGGCAGATGCCAACCGTGCTTTCGCACACTTCGCTCGTTACTAGAAACTGTAGAGTTAAAAAGAACCGTCCAGCTGGACGGTTCTTTTATTTGAGACTATAGTGAACTTCATAAGGAATCTGGGATTTACCTCTGTTCGTAAAGAAGCTACAAGAGATTGTCGCGGACTTACTACTGCGGGTAAATGTGGTGCTGTCGCTTTGTTGCAGGAGCGGTTTGATCAGCAACAGGAAACTACTGACACTGGCGTAAATGAGACGTAGCCCACCTTTAAACCCCTAGCTTTAACAGAGGGAATTTGCTAAAATAGACAGGAAGTGTTGTTTTTGTTTGTCCAAAAACAAACTCAACAAAATCACTAGCATTAAGAAAGGCACTAAGAGAGCTGTATGGCAGAGAAGAAATATCCAATTGAGAAAATCCGAAACCTCGGTATTATTGCGCACATTGACGCGGGTAAGACCACTACAACGGAAGGTATTCTGTACCGAACTGGTTTAAGCCACAAAATCGGTGCCGTCCACGAAGGTGAGACAACAACTGACTGGATGGCTCAGGAGCGTGAACGTGGTATTACCATCGTTGCAGCGAGCGTTACCTGTTTCTGGAACGGTAATCAGATCAACATTATCGATACCCCTGGTCACATCGACTTTACCGTGGAAGTAGAGCGTTCTCTGCGTGTTCTTGACGGTGCTTGTGTTGTGTTCGACGGCAAAATGGGTGTGGAATCACAGTCAGAAACCGTTTGGCGCCAAGCAGACAAGTACGGCGTGCCACGTATTTGTTTCATCAACAAAATCAACCAGACTGGTGGAGACTTCTACAAGTCACTCGACTCTATTCACAATCGTCTTTCAAAGCGTGCTTTTCCAGTTCACCTGCCAATCGGATTTGAACAATCAATCAACGGCCTCGTTGACCTTGTCGAAATGAAGGCCTACACCTACAAAGAATTTGCTGACAAAGCGCTTGTAGAAGCTGAAATCCCTGTTGACATGATGGATCAGGTTAAGAAGTACCGCAGTCTATTAATCGAAAACGCTGTCGCCGAAGACGAAGCAATGCTCGAAAAGTACTTCGAAGTTGGCGAAGAAGGTTTGACTACCGATGACATCAAGCAGGCAATCCGTACTGCAACGCTTTCTGGCAGCTTCTTCCCAGTCACTGGTGGCGATGGCCGTGGCGTGATCGTTGAAAAGGTCCTCGACCTTGTAAATGACTACTTGCCAAGCCCAGCTGACATCAGTTCTACTTGGGGCACTCACCCAAAGACTGGCGACAAAATCGAACGTCATCCTACCGAGAGCGATCCATTTGCAGCACTTGCGTTTAAGATCACGACCGACCCATTCGTTGGTAAGCTTGCTTACTTCCGCGTGTACTCAGGTAAAATCGTAGCTGGTTCATACGTACTCAACTCATCAACTGGTGAAAAAGAACGTGTAGGACGCATCGTTCGTTTGCAGGCTGACAAGCGTGCTGACGTAACCGAAGTTGGTGCTGGTGACATCGCCGCTATCGTGGGTCTGAAGGGCACAACTACCGGTAACACATTGTCTGACCTCACAAGCCCAATCGTTCTGGAATCTATCACGTTCCCAGATCCACCTGTGTCTATTGCTATCGAGCCAAAGACTAAGTCCGACCAGGAAAGAATGGGTATCGCTCTTCAGCGTCTTGCCGAAGAAGATCCAACGTTCCAGGTTAAGGGTGACGAAGAAACCGGTCAAACTATCATCAAGGGTATGGGTGAGCTTCACCTTGAGATCCTGGTTGATCGTATGAAGCGTGAATTCAACGTGGAGGCTAACATTGGTGCTCCTCAGGTTGCATACCGTGAAACAGTCCGTAAAGATGGCGTGGAAGCACAAGGTAAGTTTATCCGTCAGTCTGGTGGTCGTGGTCAGTACGGTGACGTATGGCTTCGAATCTCTCAGAATGAGCAAGGAAAAGGCTTTGAATTTATCAACTCTATTAAGGGTGGTGTTGTCCCTACTGAATACATCACTCCAGTTAGAAACGGTGTTGAAGAAGCATTGTCAAACGGTGTTGTTGCTGGATACCCAGTTGTAGACGTCAAGGTAGAGCTCTACGATGGTAGTTACCATGAAGTTGACTCTAACGAGATGGCCTTTAAGGCAGCTGGTTCAATCGGTTTCAAGGAAGGTATGCGCAAAGCGAGTCCAACTCTTCTTGAGCCAATCATGAAAGTTGTGGTTGTTACTCCTGAAGAATTCATGGGTGACGTTATTGGAGATCTCAACTCCAAGCGTGGTCGTATCGAAAGCATGGAAGACTTAGCCCTCGGCGTTAAGGAAATCACTGCCTTCGTACCACTTGGTGAAATGTTTGGTTACACCACCAACCTACGCAGCAACACTCAGGGCCGCGCAAGTTCAAGCATGGAGCTTGACCACTATGCAGACGTTCCGGGTCACGTAGCAGACGCTATTGCTGCTAAGAACTCTAAATAATAGCTGCTAACTCTAATAAAACTGGTCTGTCTTTGGGCAGGCCAGTTTTTGTTTTGCCGTAGAAACATAAAACCTACCAGACCATCTTTGATTATTTAGGATGCTAAATATATCGTAGCCTGCGCATAAGCTGTTCGTGTAGACTGCCCCATGAGGAGGACGACTGTACATGAAGAAAAAAGTGAAGAAAATCGTTGATAAATTGTCTTTACCGACCCTTATGCCTATTGTTCCGCCATCCAGAGCGCTTCGATCGGTCACCTCGAAGACCGGGAAAGGCGTCTATGCTAGTTCGGATACGCTGTTTAAGGGTGCGGTCTTTGGACGCGATTCATTAGAAGTAGCCGAAGATCTCATGCTCTACAAGCCCCGTTTAGTACGTAATATTCTTCTGACACTCGGTAGCCTACAAGGTGAGGAGTCTAATAATTTGAGCGAGGAAGAACCAGGCAAGATCGTTCATGAATATCGCACCACTATGGTTGACGGCAAGCGCATTGACGATGTGTCCCGGCACATTTTCGAAGAGCTTTCGGGTAAATGGGGCGGTGATGAGGAATCAGTCGCATACTATGGCTCGATTGATGCCACCCCTCATTTCATACGTGTCTTGCTGGCGTATCACAATCAATACGGCGACAAAATATTACACAAATCCGTTACGCTCCGGAGCGGTCACAAGTTACCCATGAGTATTATTCTCGAAAATTCTGTTTCTTGGCTTGTGACGAAGTTAACAGAGTCCAAATCAGGCCTCTTAGAATGGCAGGCGCGGAATCCTCATGGCATTCCTAACCAAGTCTGGAAAGACTCAAACGAATTCTATATCCATGAGAACAAGGAACTGGCGAACCATAACGCGCCGATTGCTTCCATCGAAGTGCAAGGACTGGCCTATGATGCATTGATGCTCGCTAGTGAGCATTTTGACGCCAAGAGCAAAGAGCTTCAGATGATAGCTGCTCAGCTCCGTGATCGTACGATTGCGCTGTTATGGCAACCGGGACGTAAATATTTTGCTTTGGGGGCGGATTATGATGCCAAAGGTGCATTACGCATCATTCAGACTATGACCGCGAATCCCGCGGCTTTACTTGACACTATGTTCTTCGATCAGTTGCCGGACGAGCAACGGCAAGAATATGTCACTGCGATTATTCGAACTATTTTGAGCCGTGAATTCCTGACTGATGCCGGTATTCGCTCTCGCGCTCTTCGCGAATCAAAGCTCATCGGCTTCTGGGATTATCATGGGTCATTCGTCACGTGGCCAAAAGAAACGCATGATATAGCCAAAGGTCTTCGCCGCCAAGGCTTTTCCCAGATATCACGAGAGCTGGAGAATCGTTTGCTTAATGTCATCATGAAGAGCGGCCAATACCCGGAATTTATCTATGTAGATGAATGGGGCCGAGTACTTGCAAGTTCGCCAAGTCCACATGAGCACGGTGACTTTGTGCTAGTAGAAAGCACGAACCACCCCGAGAGTATCCAAGCATGGACAGTATCGGCTGTGATGTCTATTGTTGCGGAGCGGTTGCGATCCAAAGTCAAAAAACCACAGAAGCTGGAACGAGATGAGTGGCAAGTAGAACTGGAAGCAAAAATGCTCATCCACATGCCCCGCGTAAACAGGCTCTTTACCCCTTGGTCTCTCTCTGCCCGCTATCCCACATATCCGTACAAGATCAACAAACGTGACAATATGCCCCGCGTTCAGCCCGTCATCCAGACTGTTGGTAAAAGTTAAGCTCAAAGTGTCGCTTCATCCTCAAATTAACAGAGGCAGAAGCAGTAAGATGCACATTATGTACTTGAGCTCATTTTGGCGCGAGCCGCGTAGCGCATCGAAGGCATACTGACGTACAGCAAGCAAGCAATGCTACGCGCTAAGGTGGAAGGAGCCAAGAAGTCAGCGGCACAGATGCCGGCTTTGCTGGGACCTGTCTTTGACTGATACAGGATGCGCATTAACCCTTTACAAAAGCAGTCATTTTCAATATACTACTCGGGTAACTCGTGTGAGCGTACTTTATGTATGCTTATGCAAAGTAATAACTAAACAAGGAGTTCCCCATACATGGCAGATGCATTTGACCGAAGCAAACCCCACGTTAACGTTGGTACCATGGGTCACGTTGACCACGGTAAAACCACACTAACCGCAGCTATCACCGCTGTACTTGCTAAGAGACTTCCTAGCAAAGTTAACAAGCCAATCGCTTATGACCAGATTGACAACGCACCTGAAGAGCGCGCACGTGGTATTACCATCGCTACCTCT
>JAQGGX010000062.1 GCA_028289075.1 Candidatus Saccharimonadota bacterium
AATTACGGTTACCTCTAAGGTTCAGGAACGTCTCACCTTCTGTGTTTACACAACAGGTACAGGCAACAACTGTACTACCAAGAGCGGTACAGCCGTGACACTAGGTGACGACAACGGTGTGCTCTACCCAACAGGTCCGTTTGTAGATAAAAGTGCTAAATTCTCAGTGAGCACTAACTCTACCGGAAGCGCTATCGTGAGGGTTAAAGGACCTACCCTGACAAGTGGAGGCAATACGATTACCTCAATTGGTGGTACGCCTACAAGTGTAGTAGGCGGCGGTACTGAACAGTTTGGCTTCTGTGCCTATGAGAGTGCGGCCAGTACGCCTGCTATGAGCATACAAACGACATATGATGGCGCCAGTGGTGTCCCTGCGGGCGAATGTGCTGGCACTTCGCAAACGGCCGGTACAAATACTACGGGTGGTCAAGGTACGGGAGCGGAATTTGCCTATGATACAAATACTACCGATGGTACTGGGTCCACTTACGGGGATTTGCTTGCAACGAAGCCTGCGGGTGACTTCTCTACAGTTACTATGTCATTCATCGGTAATATCTCGAACTCAACTGAAGCTGGTATCTATACAACGACACTAACATTCATTGCAACCGGTACATATTAGGAGCAATCCAGTGAAAAAGCATATAGCTATCAATATAACTAGATTGATAGCTATTGCTTTTGTTTTATTGCAACTTCAGATTCTGATAATGCCGCCGAAGGCTCATGCGGCTGGGCAGCTACCAAACCGCTATGATCGTATGTCTAATGCGGAGGCAGGAGTAAGTGCAACGCATGTAATAGGATTTGGACTAACTGATGTAACGACGCCTATAGGATCTATCCTTATAGAATTTTGTGCTAATGATGCAATTCCAAATACGCCATGTGCTGTACCTGCAGTATTTGATATCTTAAATTCTACGTTCGCGAGTCAGGCTGGTAATACTGGCTTTAGTATTCATGCAAACTCTACTAATAATCGGTTGATACTCACTCGATTCCCGATAGCGCCGCAGGCTGCTGTCAACCAGTATCAGTTTGATAATGTTATTAACCCTGTGCCGCAAGGTAGTCACTTCATACGTTTGCAGACATTCTCTTCCACAGACGCAACCGGTACACCGATCGACGAAGGAGGTATAGCCTTCGCCATCAATACAGGTGTTACCATAGGCGCCGAAGTACCGCCATATCTTAAGCTCTGTGTATCAGTGACAATTGTAGGATACGACTGCTCAACTGCTAACAGCTTCCTCATGGACCTGGGCGAGTTCTCTCGTAATAATGCCAAGAGCGCATCCGCTGAACTAGTCGTAGCTACTAATGCCGGATCCGGCTATAGCGTCACGATGTGGGGAACCACACTGACCTCCGGTAATAATACGATCCCGGCGCTTGCCGCGCCCACCGGATCTAGTCCTGGCACCAGTCAATTTGGTGTCAATGTGCGGGCCAATAGTAATCCTTCGATCGGGGTCAATCCTAATGGGCCAGGAGCGGGCACTGTTGGCGGCGACTACAATATCCCAAATCAGTTTAAGTTCAACAATGGTGACACGATCGTAAGTCATACAGGCGTATCAGATAACTTGAAGCTAACGATGAGCTACCTGGTTAATATATCAGGTAGTCAGGCTCCCGGTGTCTACGCGACGACCATGACGTACATTTGTTTGGCGAACTTTTAGTGGTTATGGTAATATAACTTCATTGTTGTAAACACTTAATAAGGGAAGGTAATAACATAATGAAGGGTATTTTCCGTCGTGGATTGATTGCTGCGGCTGGCTTGGTATTTGTGAGTACATTTGTGCTTGGCACGGTAAGTGCACAGAATGGTGGACAGTCAAGTTCAGGCAATGGCTTTCGCATTTCACCAGTTCGCTCTGAATACGTAATAGAAAAAGGTAGAAGTGAAGTACTAACTCTAACTCTAGAGAACCCATCTGACGGTACGGTCACAGCACAGGGTGTAGCCAACGACTTCGTGGCCAGTGACAAGGAAGACGGTGAGCCTCGTTTGATCCTTGATGAGAATGCACCGGCACCAAAGAACAGCTTTAAATCGCTTGTTGGTAATATTGGTCAAGTAACACTTAAGGGTAAAGAAAAGAAAGAGATCCCAGTTACGATCCGCATTCCTCAAAACGCAAATGCAGGTGGTTATTATGGTGCAGTACGCTTTATTCCTGTTGGCGGTAGTTCGGACACTGGAAATGTTGGTTTGACCGCGAGCGTAGGTACGATTGTGCTAATTCGTGTTCCTGGACAGTTGACTGAACGACTTGATCTTGTAAGTCTATCTGCTAGTAAGAATGGAGAAGTAAAGAACTTCCTTACAAACGGTGATGCAAGTGTACTCGTACGACTTAAGAATAGTGGTGATATTCACTTGAAGCCATTTGGTAAAATTGCAGTCAAGAACCCTCTTGGGAAGTCTGTCACAGAATATGAGCTAAACAAGGCTGCAAGTGATCAGGAGAGAGCTAATATCTTGCCTGGTAGTACGCGTAAGTTTGACGACAAGTTGCCGCAACTGAAGATTCCTGGTCGTTATACCATTGCAGTTAACGTTGGTTACAGCCAAGGTAGCGGTGATTTGATTACTGCAAAGGCATCGTTCTGGTACATGCCAGCTTGGGCCATTGTGATTCTCGTAATCTTGCTCGTAGCAATTGCTGCAGGTATCTACTACCTTGTTAATCGCTACCGACCAGTTAAGAAGCGCGCTTAATATAAGCATAAAGAATAATAAATAAGAGCCAGAAATGGCTCTTATTTTTTTCACACCTCTTGCACTTTAGTGCCAGGCGCGTTTTCTTCGCGAGGAACAGAATAAATCATATAAATGATACGGTGCGCGAGTACCGCAGCGAAAAAACGTGCTTGGTGTAAAGAGACCGGCGGAGTCATCAGCTCTGCTGGTGAGCAGGCCAGCCGCTGCAAAGGTATGTGCTGCTTATGGCTAGGGATGGTACAATACAACTTAAGAAACTGTATAAAAATGAAAGTAAACTTTATTTCCCTAAAACGGGTCGTCTCATTCCTCGCAATCGTGGGGTTGATAACCGTGAGCACATACACAAATGTGCAGGCTCAGGCACCGCCCGTAGAGAACCCACAGAACGGTGCAGTTGGTATGCAGGGCAAGATTTCTTCGCCCCCGCCAACTCAAGCTGCCAGCATTAGCGTGCCAACGAATGGCCAGACATTCACTCAGATTCCTATTACAGTGCGCGGTATTTGTTCTGGTGATCTGCTCGTGAAGCTATTCAAGAACAACGTATTTTCTGGGTCAGCACAGTGTAAGAATGGCAGTTATTCGATTATTATTGACCTATTTAGTGGTCAGAACGAACTGGTTGCACGCGTCTATGATGCGCTCGATCAGGCTGGACCTGACTCTAACACAGTTACCGTAACGTATAACGATGCTGCCAGGGGTGTGGGGTCCCGTGTGACATTAACCAGTAACTTTGCCAAGCGTGGTGCTAATCCTGGCCAGGAGCTAACGTGGCCTATCATTATGTCCGGTGGTTCTGGACCGTACGCAGTCAGCATTGACTGGGGAGACGGCAAAACACCTGACCTCATGAGTCAGCAGTTCCCAGGCACATTCAACATTAAGCACAAATACGACACTCCCGGTGTTTATAACATCATCGTGAAGGCAACTGATGCTAATGGTGGGCTTGCCTTCCTGCAGCTCGTGGGTATGGCGAACGGGGCATTAAGCCAAGACAATGGTAGTAATAACGCTAACGGTGATGCTGCAGCCAGCACGACGGCGCCAAAGATGCGTATACTGTGGGAGCCTGCAGCCTTGCTGATTCCTTTTATCTTAGCTACATTCTGGCTTGGTAAGCGCTATGAGCTCCACACGCTCCGCAAGAAGATTGAAAAAGGCGACCACCCATTTAAGTAAGATCAATTCTTACTTTTGAATCTTCTAGCTCCTTTTCGCCGATTCAGAGCCCCACTAAACGCCATGGAAGACTTTCTAAAAAAGTTTTATTAATGAAGTGGCGGAATCATAGATGAAAATCGAAAGACCATATTTGCAAATTTTCTGTTAAAATAGTCCGGTTATGGCAAATAAAACTGTATATGTAGGTATGAGCGGCGGAGTAGACAGCTCCGTAACAGCAGCGCTGCTAAAAGAGCAGGGTTATACCGTTATTGGCGTCTACATGAAGAACTGGAGCCAGGATCTTCCTGGTTTTGAGTGTCCTTGGAAAGAAGATTACCAGGACGCCAAGCGCGTCGCCGTGCAGCTCGGCATAGACTTCAAACTCTACGACTTCGAAACAGAATACCGCCAGAAGGTCGTTGACTATATGATCGACGAATACAAAGCCGGTCGCACGCCAAACCCGGACGTCATGTGTAACCAGGAAGTGAAGTTCAAACTCTTCCTGAATGCAGCGTTGTCAGACGGTGCAGACATGATTGCAACCGGTCACTACGCTCGCACAAAAGATGGCCAACTTTTGACTGGAATCGATGGCAACAAGGACCAGAGTTATTTTCTTTACCGCGTGACGGAAGATGCTCTGAATAAGACGTTGCTTCCAATCGGTGAATTTGAGAAGCCAAAGGTGCGCGAAATGGCTAAGAAGCTCGGTCTGGCAACTGCGGAGAAGAAAGATTCCCAAGGCATCTGCTTTGTTGGCAAAGTCGGCATCCGTGAATTCCTGGAGCAGTTCGTCACGACCGAAAAGGGCCCGATCGTGGATCGAAGCGGCAAAGTCCTCGGTGAACATGATGGTGCAATCTTCTACACCATTGGTCAGCGCCACGGACTCAATGTCGGCGGCGGCTTGCCGTACTATGTCATTGGCAAAGACATGGACAAGAAT
This sequence comes from Candidatus Saccharimonadota bacterium, assembly GCA_028289075.1. Taxonomy (GTDB): domain Bacteria; phylum Patescibacteriota; class Saccharimonadia; order Saccharimonadales; family JAQGGX01; genus JAQGGX01. Next base: position 4,869 of record JAQGGX010000062.1, read on the forward strand.
GAGGTCTACGTCACGACTAACCTTGACGACGAGAACTTATGGCTGAAGGAACTTGAGGTCACTGATGTGCACTGGATCAATGGTGCTCCGGACATGGGTAAGACATATTCAGTCCGTACTCGTTACCGTGCACCGCTCGTCAACTGTACTTTGCACACCACTGACGCAGGTACGGTGAGCATTGAACTTGAGGATCCTGTCAGGGCACTTACTCCGGGCCAGTCAGCTGTTATCTATGACGGCGACTTAGTCCTAGGCGGCGGTATCGTTATTTAGCTTTTTCGTTCGGTACTTGGTATTTGCCGATGCTGGATTCGTACACTGAACCACGGTAGCGCCAACAACATAAAACCGCTTTCGACTAATTGGTCCCGGGCAATCTTCAGCCACTTTCTCTAGTTCTTGCTGACCTTCCTTATCTATATCGTCGTAATGCTGGTATGACTCTACTATCCTTTTGCGGTTCCACTCGTAAACGCTTAGCTCTAGTGTCTTTGTGCGTAGCTCGTCTGAGATATCAAGAGGTACTCCGGAATACCAGGCTTCAAGAAGTTGTTCTAATTGCACTCCTTCAGGTAGAAGCTCTCTGACTTCATCCTGTAGTTTCTCTATCTCCTGCATAGTGCCGATAGCAATTCCCTCTGACATTTCCCGTAAAGGATCACTGACGTTTTCTGCTTGGCTACGACAGTGGTCGTAGAAAGCACAGTCAGCTACACAGGTAAGAGAGAAGGGTGTGTTCATTATCTACAATTATAACATATATACTCAAATTATACAAATTAGATACTTGAGTGGCTGGAGTCTCTGTCGACTAACATATCATCGCTCCCGCCAAATACGCGGGGACGTAACATGAGCAATCTCAGAAGTACGACGTGCAGGTGGAGACTGGCTATGAGCACTGCAAATGCGAGGCCCACATACAGCCACCCATCGAGGTCATAGAGATTACTAATGCCAATTTGCCCGGACAATATGCTGAAAGGCAACAGAATCTTAAAGAAAAATACAGAATAAACGAACCACATGAGTATGACGAGGGACCTGAGCGCAACCTTGGTGAAAGGATCGTCGTCCGTGATTTTCCTCTGGATATTGACGTAATGGAGCTCATGGAGGGTCTTGCCAGCGAGTGAGAGCGTAAATCCAAAGCCGGCGAGCACCAGGTACACTATGCAGCCAAGCAACATCCAAAAGACAAAGAATAGAACGTCATTAAGGGCTGCATTGTTAAACATCGCTTCAGAGAATGCAGCCATCGAATTGGCGGAAGACTGAATCATTTCAGCAGAACTGTGTTTGCCGAACATGTATTCGTACAAGAGTCCGTTCTTAGAAGTGTATAGCAACATTGAGGTGATCAAGACCACGCCGGCCACACTGAAACATGCCAGTAAGCTTGCGAATGAAGGTTTGAGCAACAAGCTGGTATGTCGTATGGGTTTCATTCGCCATATTTAACCATTTTTTGTTGTTGTTACGTAATGTTTTAATTGAATCTGATAGACTATAACAGTTATGGACGCACAAACTATTCGCAAGAAATATCTACAGTTCTTTGAAGAACGCGGCCACGCCGTGATTCCACGGGCGCTTTTGGTGCCCAACAACGATCCCACGACCTTGTTTACTGGTTCTGGCATGCAACCTATGATTCCGTACTTACTTGGTGAATCGCATCAAAATGGTAATCGTTTGGTGAATAGCCAGGTATGTTTACGCGCCCAGGATATTGATGAGGTTGGTGATGAAAGTCATACGACCACGTTTGAAATGCTGGGTAACTGGTCGTTAGGTGACTACTTTAAGACTGAGCAGGTCCAGTGGATTGCCGAGTTTCTCTTTGATGTAGTCGGTCTTGATCCGGCGCGTGTTTACGTTTCTTGCTATATTGGCAATGAAAAATACGGCATCCCTCGTGATAACCAAGCAATCGAGCTCTGGACCAAAGAATTTGAAAAACGTGGTATTGAGGCTAAGGTTGTCGAGCTCGGATCAGCTGAAAACGGCGACAAGCTGGGTATGCAGGGAGGGCGCATCTTTCTATATGACGGTAAAGAGAATTGGTGGAGCCGGAACGGTAATGAAGAAGGCACGCTCATTGGTGATCCTTGTGGCCCAGACTCGGAAATGTTCTTTGATTTTGGTGAGCAATATCATGACGAAGCGAAATGGGGCAAGCCACATCCCGCTAGTGATAGCCCTCGCTTCTTCGAAATCGGCAATAACGTTTTTATGGGCTACAAAAAAGTGGCCGATGACAAGTTTGAGGAGTTGACTGCTCCGAATATTGATCATGGATCTGGACTTGAGCGTATTGCTGCCGCTGTAATTGATAGCCCTGACGTCTATAGGATCAGCTTGCTATGGCCAATTATTGAGAAACTACAGAAGTTAAGCGGTAAAGATTATGAAAGCCACACGAATGCTATGCGTGTTATAGCCGATCACTTGCATGGTGCGGTCTTTTTGGGTGTTGATGGTATTGTGCCGTCGAATAAAGAGCAGGGTTACGTTATGCGACGACTCGTGCGCCGGGCTATTCGCTACGCCTTCGACCTTGGTATCGAGCAGAATTTCCTGGAACAAGTCGTACCGGTCATAACTGACCTGTATCACGAAGATTTCCCAGAAGTAGCTGCCAAACGCGATGAAGTTATCGCAATCCTCACCAAAGAAGAAAAAGTATTCCGCCAGACATTACGTAAAGGCGTAAAAGAGCTTAAGAAAATGGCTGAGGGCGGCAAGCTCGATGGTAACCATATCTTTGTGCTGTACGACACGTACGGATTCCCCGTAGAACTCAGTGTCGAAGAAGCTTTCATGCAAGGTATTGATACATCAGAAACCTGGCGCGAAGAATTTGACGCTCGTATGGCCGAACAACGCAATCGCAGCCAAACTGCTGCCAAAGGTACGTTCAAGGGTGGCCTGGGTGGCCAGACACAGCAACACAAGAAATACCACACGGCGACGCACCTCATGTACCAGGCATTACGCGACGTCCTTGGTAACCACGTCATCCAACGAGGAAGCAACATTACCGAAGAACGTCTACGTTTTGACTTCTCTCATGACACCAAAGTAACTCCTGAGCAAATCAAACAAGTTGAAGAGATCGTAAACGAACAAATCGGCAAAGACCTTAAAGTATCATGGGCAGAATACCCAACCGAAGAAGCCACAGGACCACTTGGTGCGCTTGGACAGTTTGGTGATCGCTACGGCGATACGGTTAAGGTCTACAAGATGATTGCAGATGGTGCCGACAAACCGTTTAGCTTCGAAATCTGCGGTGGTCCGCACGTTGATCACACGCACCAATTGCTCGAGGACGGCAAACGTTTCAAAATTCTTAAGGAAGAGGCCTCAAGCGCCGGGATCCGAAGAATCAAAGCCGTTTTGCAATAGTAGACAATATTTCCATAAATTTTACCCGCGTGATGTGATATTTCTTACATTTTTACCATAAAATCCCCAAAAGACTAGACAGGGGGTTTATAATAGATGAAGTAATTATTAGTTAATTAGTTAATTTTTTTAGGTAGGAGAATTATGAGAACTGTTGCATCGCCAGAAATAGGCGTGGATATTCATGACGGTCAAGAGGCTCGACTCTTGGCAAATTTTGACCAAAAGCTTGAAGCGCTGCGAGCGAGTGGCATTACTATTAGTGGTGTAGTAGAAGTGTCTTCTGATATCACAAGGATTCCGATGGGCCCACGTGATGTAACTGACCCTACGTTTAGTGCTCCTGTAGGTATCAACAAGACTAAACATCTTTAAAAATAATACCTTCCTTAAATAGCCTGGGTTTAATAACCCAGGCTATTTAAATGCAAAAATATAGGGTAAGGAAGTTTGTTTCTGCCTATGCTACACTTATGACATAAACAACAAATAAAAATGCCAACAAAAAAGAAGACACATACAAAGCAACTCCAGCGGGTGCTGTTCAGCCACCATAGACACACGGGTCGGCATTTGCCGCATGAGCATACGTCATATACGCTGCTTGTAATTTTGCTCGTGTACATTGGTGTGATTTTGGCTGTTATGAGCCAGGGCGTGGCAGCACTGAACTACGGAGTAAACGCCAGCGTAAAGGGCGATCCGCCAATTATTCCAGCTCTCATCCTTGACCCGACAAATGACACAAACTTCCGCTACACACCCAAGAAAGTATCGGGAACCTGCCCTCCGCAATCATACGTAAAGGTCTATCGAAATAATGTATATAGCGGCTCAAGCCTATGTAGCATCGATGATACGTTTGAACTGCCCATTGACCTGTTTGCGGGTCCAAATCACTTGCAAGCCCGAGTGTTTAACTTTACCGATGACGAAGGTCCACAATCTTCGCCTGTGACGGTGTACTATATTCCGCCAGACGTGCCGCCTGTTCCCGGTACACCGCTGCCAAGCCCGACCAGCAGAACAATTACAGGGCGTCCTGCGGTACCGGCTGCAGAAGCAGAGCCATTTCTGGCTAGCGGTGAAATGAAGTATCAAGGTCATTACATCGGCCAGGAAATAAACTGGGAATTTGAAATTATCGGAGGCAAAGCACCGTATACGGCTGATATAGATTGGGGTGATGGCAATAACTCGAAGGTTACCGTGCCACAAGCTGGTAAATTCACCGCTCCGCATACTTATAAGCACTCCGGTGGGTACAAGGGTAGTTTCTTAATCAAAGTAAAAGTGACTGACAGGTTTGGCGCGGTCACCTATCTCCAAACATTCGCAATCGTCAACAATCAAGTAAGCCCTACGGTCGTTGGACAGACTAGTTCGAATAGCTCTGGCCAAGGCAGGGGCACAAATTTCAGTCGATATTTATGGATTATCTGGCCTGCGTATACCTTGCTTTTCCTTCGGGTCCTTAGCCTCTGGCTCGCAGAGCGGCACCGACAGGGTCGCGGCCTGCCAAGGGGTCCCGCCCGCCCACTACATCGTTAATAGTCTTAAAATAACAGGAGCCAGCGTGCTATAATCTAAACTGA